>CALFOA010000058.1 GCA_937919795.1 uncultured Neisseria sp. | reverse complement strand
ATTTGTGCCTGCGACAACCTTGTCTATTTTGATATCTTTTTATCACCCGTAATTGATAGACTCCATTTGCTTCAAGGCTGCCCCGCCGTTTTGCGCGGGCAGAAGATGTTGTTGCCTTAATCGAAAGCATCACATGAGCATTCATTTTCACGATTTAATCTCCGATAAAAACATCCTCTCCGCCCTCCAAACCGAAGGCTACGACACCCCTACCCCGATTCAGGCACAAGCCATTCCCGCTGCGCTGGCCGATAACGACATCATGGCGTCAGCCCAAACCGGTTCCGGCAAAACCGCCGCTTTCCTGCTGCCCACCTTGCAACGCCTGACCCGCCGCAGCGAAAAACCCGGCAAAGGCCCGCGCGCACTGGTGCTCACCCCTACCCGCGAATTGGCCGCCCAAGTAGAAAAAAACGCCCAAGCCTACGCGAAAAACATGAAATGGTTCCGCACCGTCAGCATTGTCGGCGGCTCTTCTTTCGGCTACCAAATCCGCGCTTTGAGCAAACCGGTTGATCTGGTGGTGGCCACCCCCGGCCGTTTGATGGACTTGATGAACAGCGGCAAAATCGACTTCGACCGCCTAGAAGTACTGGTACTCGACGAAGCCGACCGCATGCTCGACATGGGCTTTATCGACGACATCGAAACCATCGTTGACGCCACCCCTGAAGACCGCCAAACCCTGCTGTTTTCCGCCACTTGGGACGGCGCGGTCGGCAAACTGGCGCGCAAGCTCACCAAAAACCCCGAAGTCATCGAAATCGAACGGGTAGACGACCAAGGCAAAATCGAAGAGCAACTCTTGTACTGCGACGACAAACGCCACAAAAACCGTCTGCTCGATCACATCCTGCGCGACGCCAATATCGATCAGGTGGTGATTTTCACCAGCACTAAAGCGATGACCGAAGTGTTGGCCGACGAACTCTACGAAAAAGGCTTTGCCGCCAACTGCCTGCACGGCGACATGCCGCAAGGCTGGCGTAACCGCACGCTGACCGACCTGCGCAAAGGCCGCTGCAAAATCTTGGTGGCCACCGACGTTGCCGCCCGCGGCATCGACGTTCCTACCATCACCCACGTAATCAACTACGATTTGCCTAAACAAGCCGAAGATTACGTACACCGCATCGGTCGCACCGGTCGCGCCGGCCGCACCGGTTTGGCCGTGACTTTCGCCGAAGTGGGCGAACACGTTAAAGTACACAAAATCGAACGCTACATCGACCGCAAACTGCCGGAACTAACCGTTGAAGGCATGGAACCAACCCGCAAACGCAGCAACGGCGCCAAACCGAAAGGCGGCAAAGGCCATTGGGGCGGCAAAGGCGGTTTCGATAAAGACAAAAAACCGTATGCCAAAAAAGAAGGCTTCAAATCCGCCCATCACAAAGAAGGCGGCAAAGGCAAATCCGAAGGCAGCGGCAGCGGTAAAGGCCGTTCGTTCGAGTCAAAAGGCAAATCCTTCGACTCCAAGGGCAAAAAACCGTACAGCGGCGCCCGCAAAACTCCGCGTGCTTGATTGATTTGGTTTTAACTTAATCGGTGAAACAAATGCCTGTCTGAAAGAAAGTTTTCAGACAGGCATTCTTTATGCCGAAAATATTTTATAAAGAAAAGCGTTTAAATACTGGCTCAATCAGATTCATCACAACTTTATCCTGAAATTTATCCATCGCATATTCTTGATAACAATTCTCAAAATTATTGACATTTACCTCAATAAACGGCATTGTTCGCGCTGCTTGTTTTTAATCAACAAAAAATCTTATGCCGCTTCTCACTCAACTCCTGCGCCAGCACCGCACACTCTTTATCACCATGCTGCTGCTCACCCTGCTATCCGGGCTGCTCAGCATTCTATTATTGGCTTACATCAATCAACGCCTGCTGCAAGCCGAAGGCGGCGACGGGGTGTTGCTGTTTTTTATCGGCCTGTTGCTGCTTTATCTGGTTAGCAGCACGCTCGGCCAAGTTCTGCTCTCTACCCTCGGCCACCGCTTGGTGTATCAAATGCAAACCCGGTTGCTGAAACAAATACTGGATACCCCTTGGATGCAGATTCAGCAAACCGGCCACGCCAAGATTCTGGCGAGTTTGTCTAACGATATCCGTACCCTTTCCATCTCCTTCACCCGCTTGCCGGAATTATTGCAAGGCGTGCTGTTTGTCGCCTGTTGCAGCCTGTATATCTTGTGGCTGTCGCCCAAACTGTTTGCCGTAGTGGCCGCTTTGATGCTGCTGATGATCGCTTTCAGCCATGTATTGGTACGCGGTCATTACCGCCATTTCCACCTGATGCGCCAATCGGAAGACAATCTCTACAGCCACTACCAAACCGGCTTGAACGGCCATAAAGAACTCAGTCTCAACCGCTACCGCGCCGAGCGTTTCTTCCATGAAGAGTTCAGCAGCGAAGCCGCGCTCAAACGCGATCACCATATCCGCGCCGATGTTTACCATGTGTTCGCCGTCAACTGGGGCAACAGCGTGATGTTGGCCGCTGTCGGCATCATTTTCTATCTGGCTGCCTATCGCGGCTGGGCCAGCCTTAACGAAGCGGCGGTCATTGCCATGGCCGTATTATTGATGCGCGGCCCGCTTACCGCTGCCATCGGCGCATTGCCCACCGTATTGCAAAGCCGTATCGCTATGCAAGCTTTGCAACAACTCGAATTAAGCGATGCTCAAAACGGTTTTCATGATGCGCAAACCCTGCCGCAAAACTGGCAACAAATCCGCTTGGACAACGTAAGCTATCACTATCCGAGCCAAGCCGGCCAAGTGTTTGCTTTGCAACCGACTTCACTCACCATCAGCCGCGGCGAAACCATTTTTCTGATCGGCGCCAACGGCTCGGGCAAATCCACGCTGTGCATGCTGTTAGCCGGCCTGTACACGCCCAGCAGCGGCAAAATCTGGGTGGATGACATCGAAATCGGCGAACACAACCGCCATGCCTACCGCCAACTGTTCGCCAGCGTGTTCACCGATTTTCACCTGTTCGATCAACTGATGGACGGCTTCGGCGGAGAGGTTGCCGAGCAATGGATAGCCGATTGGCTCTCGCACCTGCAACTGGCCGACAAAGCCAAAATTGAGCAAGGAAAACTGCTTAATAAACGCCTGTCGCAAGGCCAGAAAAAGCGGCTGGCTCTGTTGCTGGCCGCCGCTGAACAGCGCAGCATTCTGCTGTTGGATGAATGGGCGGCCGACCAAGACCCGGAATTCCGCGCGCTGTTTTATCAAGAACTGCTGCCGCTGTTGAAACAACAAGGCCATACCGTATTTGCCATCAGCCACGACGATAAGTATTTCCAACATGCCGATCATTTATTGGCGATGCAGCAAGGATGCCTGTCTGAAAAAAATATAGCCCAATAACCGGATTAACCACCGTATCGTCATGCTCGCGCTTGATGACGATAGCTATGATTCATTCAGTTCATCACTCCTATACAATTTAAGCGACAGCATTGGATATCGCCATCGTTTACATTAATTAACCTTTCTCAAGGGTATGCCTGTCTGAAAAAACATTCTAAAATCCTGCCGATTTGATAACGATTTTCATAACTATTATTTAATACAGAGATCCATATGCCACTTCCTCATCGATTCAGCTACAAACTGGCCGCACTGGCAGTATTGACCGCCTATACTCCCGCTTTTGCCGACAACCAAACAGACAACGCAGAAGTGCCGACTACCGAATTGGAAACCATTGAAGTTTCCGGCTCCATCAATAAATTATCGGTGGTACCGTTTCGCCAGGCAAAATCAGCGGTGAGCATTAAGGCCGATGAAATCGCCGAACAAGGCATCCGCAAAATGGATGAAGTCGGCCGCTATCAAGCCGGTTTTACCAACCAAGCTTATGGATCGGATAACAACACCAACTGGTTTACCATCCGCGGCACTTCAGCCAGCCAATCGTTCGACGGCCTGCCTGCCGCTGAATACGGTTTTTTCACTCCGCACGTGGATACCTTCGGCGTGGAAGCGGTGGAAGTAACCAAAGGCAGCGATGCACTCACTTACGGCGCGGCCAATGCCGGCGGTTTGATCAATTATGTGAGCAAACGCCCGCATAAAGAGCAAGTCGGCCAAGGGATAGCGGAAGCCCATGTCGGTAATAAAGGCCAGCGCGGTATTGCCGCCGACTACACCGGCGCACTCAACGCCGATCAAAGCCTGCGCTACCGCTTGGTCGGCAGCTACAAACACGCCGACGGCGACTGGAACGGCACCCGCAACGAAAGCTATTATTTTGCCCCTTCGCTAGCCTTCGATTTTAGCGAACGCACCAACCTGACCCTGCTCAGCAGCATCCAAAAAGACGTAGGAGTACCCAGCTCCAACTTTATGCCGCAAAGCGGTTCGCTGGTGCCCACCGATTTGGGCTATATCGACCGCAACAGCAATCTGGGCGACCCCACCCAAGACCACGAAAAAAATCTGGCCAAATCGATAGGCTATGAATTCAGCCACGATTTCGGCAACGGCCTGCGCTTCAACCAAAACTACCGTTATCAACACGTACAAAACCGCCACCTCGGCGCTTATGCCTACCCTTCTGCTTACGACAACAATTGGGTACCTCAGCCTTTATCCGCCGCCAACAATTATTCGGTAGATCGCGGCGTAGTATTTAACGATGGCACGGCCAAAAGCCACAGCTTTGATAACCGCTTAACGTGGCGTTTCCAAAACGACAATATCGACAACACCCTGCTGGGTGGCATCGATTACCGCCATCAGAAAATCGATGCGCTCTATACCCTGTTTGGCAGCGGCGCACCGGTAAATGTTCACACCCCTTCCGCTTCTTACGGCCAGCCGTTTACTGTTGATGCACCGAATACCGGCATCAAAGCACGCCAGCTCGGCTTTTATCTGCAAAACAGCACCAAGCTGTACGATACCATCGGCATTACCGCCGGCATCCGCCATGACCGCGCCCGCAGCGAAGAAGTGGTCAACAACAATCAGGCGGTCAAAGCCAACCACACCTCGTATTCCGGCTCGCTGATGTATTTCGCGCCACACGGCATCAACCCCTATATCGCCTACAGCGAATCGTTCAGCCTGCCCACCGGCCTGAGCGGCAACCAAACCCTGTACAGCCCGAAAACCACCGAACAATACGAAGCCGGTGTCAAATACCTGCCCAGCTGGGTAGACGGCAGCTTCTCGCTGGCGGTGTTCAAGGCGCGCGATAAAGGTGCGCTGATCAGCAACAACATCGGCGCTACCGTGAGCAGCGAAAGCCCGATTAAACGCAAAGGCGTAGAAATTCAAGCTGATGCGCAAATCACCGACAACCTGAAAGGCGTGTTTGCCTACACTTATCTGAGCAGCATCACCGATGCAGACGGCAACACCGTGCGCAATCACTTGATCCCGAAACACAGCGCCAGCCTGCGCGGCGTTTATCAGTTCAACAAAGGCGCGCTCAACGGCTTGGACATCGGCGCCGGCATCCGCTACACCGGCAACAGCTACACCCAAGCCGGTTCGCTCTATGCCGGCCGTCAAGTGCCTTCGTCTACCGTGTTTGATGCTTTTGCCAAATACCGCTTTGCCCGCGATTGGGAAGCACAGGTTAATGTTGACAACCTCACCAACCGCCGATACCTCAGCGGCTGTGACTACAACTGCTACTACGGTGCCGAACGCAGCATCACCGGCAAACTGAGCTACCGTTTTTAAGCACGTTGAAGCGCGTCTTCACCACGCAACGGATGCCTGTTTTTTTCAGACAGGCATACCGTTGCTTTTCCTATTTTGATTTAAGAAACCCATGTTCCAACTCCAACAAGCCTCCTTTGCCCTGCAAGGCCGCACCCTGCTGCACCCCTTGGATTTAAACTTCCAGCCGCATCAGGTATACGGCCTGATCGGCCACAACGGTTCGGGCAAATCCACCCTGCTCAAGCTGCTTACCCGCCAATATCCCTTGGCCGGCGGCCATATCCTGTTAGACGATAAACCGATTTTTGATTACAGCAGCCGCGAATACGCCCGCCAAGTCGCCTACCTGCCGCAACACCTGCCCGCCGCCACCTCACTCACCGCCCGCGAATTGGTCGCCATGGGGCGCTATGCCTGGAACGGCTTACTCGGCGGCAAACGCGAACAAGACGAAGCGGCCATTGCGCAAGCCTTCGCCCTCACCCACACCGAAACCTTTGCCGACCGTATGGTCGATACCCTATCCGGCGGCGAACGCTCGCGCATCTGGCTGGCGATGTGCCTAGCGCAGCAAAGCCGTTTCCTGCTGCTGGACGAACCCTTAGCCGCGCTCGACATTGCCCACCAAATCGAAGTGATGGAACTGATCCGCCACCTCTCCGGCCATCTGCAACTGGGCATTGTCATCGTGATACACGACATCAACCTTGCCGCCCGCTATTGCGATCAGCTAATCGCCCTCAAGCAAGGCCGCCTGCTGTTGCAGGGCACGCCAGACGAGATCATGAACACCGAAGCACTGCATTCGATTTACACGGTGAATATGGACATCATCGCCCACCCGAAAACCGGGCAACCGATTGCCTTGCCTTAAGCAAACCCCTGGGAGCGCGGGCGGCTCGCCCGCATTGGCCGGCACGGCCAACTTAAACATTCAATGCA
>CALFOA010000057.1 GCA_937919795.1 uncultured Neisseria sp. | reverse complement strand
GTGACTGGAGTTCAGACGTGTGCTCTTCCGATCTCGCGGGCGGCCGATTTTCTGGCCGGGTTCGGCAATCATTTCATGCCAATGCGAAATCCAACCCACGGTACGCGCCAGCGCGAAAATCACGGTAAACATCGACACAGGAATGCCCAACGCCGACAATACAATGCCCGAATAGAAATCGACGTTCGGATACAGCTTGCGCTCGATAAAGAACGGATCGCTCAAGGCGATTTTTTCCAATTCCATCGCCAGCTTGAATTTCGGATCATTTTCCAAGCCCAGCTCTTTGAGCACTTCATAGCAGGTTTCGCGCATAATGCTGGCGCGCGGATCCATGTTGCGGTAAACGCGGTGGCCGAAGCCCATCAAGCGGTATTTACGCTCTTTCACGCCTTCCATAAATTCAGGCACGCGCGACACATCGCCGATTTCGTCCAACATTTTCAACACAGCTTCATTGGCGCCGCCGTGTGCCGGACCCCACAAGCTGGCAATGCCGGCTGCGATACAGGCAAACGGGTTTGCGCCCGAAGAGCCGGCCAAACGCACGGTAGAAGTGGAAGCATTTTGCTCGTGATCGGCATGCAGAATAAAGATGCGGTCCAGCGCGCGCACCAACACCGGGTTGGGTTCGTATTTTTCGCACGGCGTGGCAAACATCATGTGCATGAAGTTGGCGGTGTAAGACAAATCATTTTTCGGATAATTGAACGGCAAACCGTTGGAATAACGGTAGCACATGGCCGCAATCGTCGGAATTTTGGAGATCAGGCGGAATTCGGCAATTCGGCGGTGGTCCTCATTATTGATATCCAAGCTGTCTTGATAAAACGCAGCCAGTGCGCCAACCACGCCAACCATCATGGCCATCGGGTGGGCATCGCGACGGAAACCGCGGAAGAACCAAGTGAGCTGCTCATGCACCATGGTGTGGCGCAGCACGGTTTCTTCAAATTTGGCCTTTTGCTCGGCAGTCGGCAATTCGCCGTTAATCAGCAGATAGCAGGTTTCCAGATAGTCGCTGTTTTCAGCCAGCTGCTCAATCGGATAGCCGCGATAGTAAAGCTGGCCTTTGTCGCCGTCGATAAAGGTGATTTTCGATTCACAGCTTGCCGTAGACACAAAGCCAGGGTCGAAAGTAAACATGCCCGTGCCTTTGGTGAAGGTGCGGATATCGACAACATCGTTACCCAAGGTGCCTTCCAATACCGGCAGCTCCAAGGCCTCTTTACCTTCTACTTGCAATTTAACGGTTTTAGACATCTCTTCAACTCCTTTTTTCTTATGTAAAAGCGACGCAGTTAAAACTGCTGGTTTTTGTTTCAGACGGCCTCAAAACATCTGGCTTGTGAAGCTTGGGGTGCTTCAGGCCTTTCTGATTTTCTCCAACAGAGGAACGAAATAAGGCTTGCCGGCTTCTTCTTTTTCATTGACCAAAGCCAGAAACTCCTGGTCGGGCAAATCCAAAATTTCCACAAACACAGCCAATTCATCATCACTCAGATGCTGGAATTCTTTATCCATAAACCGCCCGAGCAGGATATCCAGCTCGAGCAGCCCACGGCGGGTTTGAAAGCGGATACGCCGCTTTGCGGTTTCGTCAAAAGCCGGCATAGCTTACACAGCCCGTTTCAACATGATTTCTTTAATCTTACCGATGGCTCCGGTCGGGTTCAAGTGCTTCGGACACACATCCACACAGTTCATAATGGTGTGGCAGCGAAACAGCCGGTAAGGGTCGTTCAGGTTATCCAAACGCTCGTTGGTGATGGTGTCGCGACTATCGGCAATAAAGCGGTAGGCATTGAGTAAGCCGGAGGGGCCGACGAATTTATCGGGGTTCCACCAAAACGACGGGCAGGCAGTCGAGCAACAGGCGCACAAAATGCATTCATACAAACCATCAAGCTCTTTGCGCTCATCCTGCGTTTGCAGACGCTCACGCTCAGGGGCAGGCGTGTCGTTGACCACATATGGCTTGATCGAATGGTATTGATTGAAGAATTGGGTCATGTCCACAATCAGGTCACGAATCACCGGCAAGCCCGGCAGCGGGCGCAGCTTAATGGGCTGTTTGAGGCTGCGGATATCGGTGAGGCAGGCCAAGCCGTTTTTGCCGTTGATGTTCATGCCGTCTGAACCGCAAATGCCTTCGCGGCAGGAGCGGCGGAACGACAGGCTGTCGTCTTGGGCTTTAAGCTTCACCAATGCATCCAAAAGCTTGACATCGGTAGGCTCCACTTCCAATTCATAATCTTGCATGTACGGCTTCGCATCCACATCAGGATTGTAGCGGTACACTTGAAAACGTATTTTTTCCATGTGTTGTATTCCTTAGTAAACGCGTTTGGCCGGCTCGATATAGTCTACGCTCAGCGGTTTGGTGTTAACCGGTTTGTAAGTCAGGGTGTTGGTGAGCGGATGATACAGGGTATGTTTCATCCAATTTTCATCATCACGCTCGGGGTGATCATCTGAAGCGTGGGCACCGCGCGACTCTTTGCGCGCCTCGGCGGAAACCAACGTGGCTTTAGCCACTTCAATCAAATTGTCCAGCTCCAGCGCTTCGATACGCGCTGTGTTCCATACCTTGCTTTTATCCTTGATTTCGGTTTTCTTCACGCGCTCGGCAATTTCCAGCACCTTATCTACGCCCTCTTTCAAAATCGCATCGGTGCGGAACACACCGGCGTGGCCTTGCACCATGCGCTGCAAATCACGCCGCACTTCATCCACGTTTTCACCGCCGGTTTGATTTTCCAAACGCGCCAGGCGTTGCGCCGTGAATGCACCTGCATCGGCGGGCAGATCTTTCCAGCCATCTTGCGCGCGCACATAATCCACCATGCTGTCGCCAGCTGATTTACCGAACACCACCAAATCCAGTAGCGAATTGGTACCCAAACGGTTGGCGCCGTGCACAGAAGCGCAAGCACATTCGCCGGCAGCATAGAGGCCTTTTACCGGCACTTCATATTCACCGTCTTTAGGTACAATCACTTCGCCCAAATAATTGGTGGGAATACCACCCATCATATAATGGTTGGTCGGCACCACCGGAATCGGGTCTTTAATCGGATCGATGCCGGCAAATTGAATCGCAATCTCACGGATGCCCGGCAGCTTTTCCATAATTTTTTCAGCGCCGATATGGTCGATTTTCAACAACACATGGTCTTTATTCTTACCGCAACCACGGCCTTCGTGAATTTCCATTGCCATTGCACGCGAAACCACGTCGCGCGATGCCAAATCTTTCACGGTAGGCGCGTAGCGCTCCATAAAGCGCTCGCCGTCGCAGTTGAGCAAAATACCGCCCTCACCGCGCACGCCTTCGGTAATCAATACGCCTGCACCGGCCACACCGGTGGGGTGGAATTGCCAGAATTCCATGTCTTCCAGCGGAATACCGGCACGGGCGCAAATGCCCAAGCCATCACCGGTATTCATAAAGGCATTGGTGGAAGAAGCATAAATGCGGCCGGCACCGCCGGTGGCAAACAACACGGCTTTGGCATGGAAAATATAAACCTCGCCGGTTTCCATTTCCATGGCCGTTACGCCAAGCACATCACCTTCTTCATTGCGAATCAGATCAAGCGCCGTCCACTCCACAAAAAATTGCGTGTTGGCGCGCACATTTTGCTGATAAAGCGTGTGCAACATGGCATGGCCGGTACGGTCGGCCACGGCGCAGGCGCGCTCTACCGCACGTTTGCCGTGCTCAGCCGTATGGCCGCCAAACGGACGTTGATAGATTTTGCCGCTTTCCACGCGGTCAAACGGCATGCCCATGTGCTCCAGCTCAATCACCGCTTCGGGTGCGCGGCGACACATAAATTCAATGGCATCCTGATCGCCCAGCCAGTCAGACCCTTTTACGGTGTCATACATATGCCAATCCCAGCGGTCTTCCTGCACATTGCCCAACGAGGCGGAAATGCCGCCTTGCGCAGCTACGGTGTGCGAACGGGTGGGAAACACTTTAGACAAAACAGCGGTATTCAAACCGGATTTGGACAATTGCAATGCGGCGCGCAAACCGGCACCGCCGCCGCCGACAATCACGGCATCAAACTTGCGAACGGGAAAACTCATACCAACCCCCAAATTACTTTAACCGAATAAACCAAGCAGCCGAGCAACCAAATAATGGTCGCCACATGCAGAAACAGGCGCAAGCCAAATGATTTCACATAGTCCATCCACAAATCGCGGATGCCGACCCATGCATGCAGAAACAGCGCCACAAAAGTAACTTGGGTAAACAGCTTCACCCAGGTTTGCGCAAAAAATGCCTGCCAAGCATCATAACCGCTGGGCAACATCAGCAAGAAAAGCACAAATAAAACAGTATAAATCAGCATGATCACCGCAGTAACACGCTGCATCGCCCAATCGCGCAAGCCATAATGCGCACCGGCCAGTTTACGTTCTACCATAACCACGCTCCCAAGATAACGGTCAACACCAAACCGGCCACCAATGTAAATTTAGCTGTGGCACGGGCGGTTTGCAGCTCCAAGCCTTTATGGGCATCAAGCAGCAAAAAGCGGATACCGGCGATAGAGTGGTGCAGATACGCCCACAGCAAGCCAATCAGAATCAGTTTGACCAAGGGGTTGGATACGACCGACTGATACGTGGCAAAAGCAGCTTCACTGCTCAACGTACCGGCCAGCAAGCACAGCAACAGCGGCAGGCTCACAAACAGAATGACCCCGCTGATGCGGTGCAGGATAGAAACAATCCCCGGGATCGGCAACCTGATGTTGGGGATTTCCAAGAATACAGGGCGATGTTTCGTCTGCATTTCAATTCCTCTTTATTTTTCTCAAAAAACTCAAAAACCAAGCAGCCGGCAATACTACACCTAACTACGGTGATGCGTAATTTACATTGTTTATCAGTTATTGAACAGCCCTTTGAGGCAGATTTTTTAATGAAATTTAACAACAATCTTACAAAGCCCATTGCCTAATCCTGCTACAAAACAGCAGAACCCAATAACAACAAGCGCTTAGCCTGAGCATCTACTCGAAAGGCCGTCTGAAAATCCTATCTGCCCGATAGTGTAAATCTTGCAGCCGCGCCGCCGCGCTAAAAGCAGCTCTTCAAACATCTTTGCCCGCGCCCGCCTGCTTATGCTATTTTTGTCGTAAATATGGAAACAAAACACCGACCAGCTCCAGCACGTTGTCGCAAAGGCGCACACCTTATTATTCATCCGGCAATTTTATTGGCATTTTATTTTCAGACGGCCACAAAGTTTCAGCCGGCTACAAAATAATATTGCCACAAGACATAAATTTGGTATGATACAGGCTGTCACGGCACGGTTTACAAAACACATTAAAAAGCCAATTATAGTGAAACAAATTCAATATAATGCCGTACAGCCCGAAAGGCGCGGAAATATCCAACATCGCACCTCAAAATCCAGGTGAATCAGTAATATATTTTCGCCCTCAGCGGCCTCACCACCTTAACAAAATTACCAGGAGAGTTTTGGATATGAAATCACCCGTACGCGTAGCCGTTACCGGCGCAGCAGGCCAAATTGGTTATGCCTTATTGTTCCGCATTGCCAGCGGTGAAATGCTGGGCAAAGACCAGCCCGTTATTCTGCAACTGCTTGATTTGCCGCATGCACAAACTGCAGTCAAAGGTGTGATGATGGAGCTGCAAGATTGCGCTTTCCCGCTCCTGGCCGGCATGTTTACCACCGATAATCCCGAAGAAGCCTTTAAAGATGCCCAAGTGGCCATTTTGGTGGGCTCGCGCCCGCGCAGCAAAGGCATGGAACGCGCTGATTTGTTGCAGGCCAACGCTGAAATCTTCACCGTGCAGGGTGCCGCGCTGAACAAAGTGGCCGACCGTAATGTTAAAGTACTGGTAGTGGGCAACCCGGCCAATACCAATGCCTATATCGCCATGAAATCCGCCCCCGATCTGCCCGCTAAAAATTTTACCGCCATGCTGCGCCTGGATCACAACCGCGCCTTGAGCCAAGTGGCCGAGAAAACCGGCACAGCCGTCAGCGACATTGAAAAACTGTGCGTATGGGGCAACCACTCGCCCACCATGTATGCCGACTACCGCTTTGCTACTGTGAACGGCCAAAAAGTAAAAGATTTGATTAATGATCAAGATTGGAACGCCAACGTGTTTCTGCCCACCGTGGGCAAGCGCGGCGCCGCCATTATCGAGGCACGCGGCCTCTCTTCAGCCGCTTCGGCTGCCAATGCCGCCATCGATCATATTCACGACTGGTGGCTGGGCACCGATGGCAAATGGGTGACCATGGGCATTCCTTCCGACGGCGCTTACGGCATTCCGGAAGAAACCATGTTCGGCTTTCCGGTAACTTGCGAAAACGGCGAATACAAATTGGTTGAAGGTTTGGAAATCGACGACTTCAGCCGCGAACGCATCAACATCACCTTGCAAGAGTTAGAAGAAGAAAAAGCCGGTGTCGCCCACCTGCTGTAAGCTGCCACCCACACAAACGCCCGCTTGATGCGGGCGTTTTGTTACGTCAAAAATAGCAATCAGCCTTGAACCAAACCTAAAAAAATAATACCAATTCAAAAAAGTAAGCTAACAAGGCGGAAGCCTACGACAGTACAGATAGCACGGCAAGGAG
>CALFOA010000056.1 GCA_937919795.1 uncultured Neisseria sp. | reverse complement strand
ACTACACTTTTTAACACTATACAGTCACTCAAATCCGTGTAAAATAATCAGTTCTTTGATTGAAAAATAAGCTATGCCAAATCACTAAAAGCAGTTAACTTGAATAAAGGCTTACTATAGAAAATACAAAATGCCTGTCTGAAAACAATCTTTCAGACAGGCATTAAAATTCCAATAGATTTATAGAGTTAGAATAATATAAATCATTAGAGAGTAAACAACTGCCATATCGATCTGCCCTTTATCCGTTATTTAATGATTGTCCTATAGCAAATCCACGACGTTATGACTTCACAGCCCAAACCCGCCAAACGCCGTTTAAGCGGCGTGTTGTTACTCGACAAACCTTTAGGCATATCCAGTAATACCGCTTTGCAACAAGCCCGCAGGCTTTATCGGGCGGAGAAAGCCGGCCACACCGGCGTACTCGACCCGCTGGCCACCGGCCTGCTGCCGGTGTGCTTCGGCGAAGCCACCAAATTTGCCCAATATCTATTGGATGCCGATAAAGCCTACACCGCCACCCTGCACTTGGGCGAAGCGCGCAGCACCGGCGATGCCGAAGGGGAAACAGTGGCCAGCGGCCGCAGCGATATTTCCGCTGAAGAATTTGCCGCCGCCTGCCAAGCACTCAGCGGCCTTCAGCGCCAAGTGCCGCCGATGTTTTCCGCGCTCAAGCACGAAGGCAAGCCTTTATACGAATATGCGCGCAAAGGCATCGTTATCGAGCGCAAACCGCGCGATATTGAGATTTATTCAATCAACATCAGTGAATTTGCCGCACCGCAAGCGGTGATTGAGGTGCGTTGCAGCAAAGGCACTTATATCCGTACCTTGAGCGAAGACATTGCCAAACAGTGCGGCACGTTTGCCTATCTGACTGCACTGCGCCGTACCGAAACCGCCGGTTTCACCATCGCCCAAAGCCATACGCTGGAAGCCTTAGCAGCCTTGAGCGAAGCCGAGCGCGATGCGCTGCTGTTGCCGTGTGATGTTTTGGTGCAACATCTGCCGCAAATCGAATTAAACGATGTGGCGGTGCGTATGTTGCAACAAGGCCAGCGCCCGCAGTTTCAGGAAGATAAGGCTCGCGAACAGCCCCTGCGTATTTATAACAGCGCCGGCGACTTTATCGGCTTGGCAGAATACCAGCACGACATCGGCCGCCTGAAAGCTTTGCGCCTGATGCAGAATGATGCGGCTTGATATTCTTTGTCTATCCCATCTTTTTTGTGGCATAATAGCGCCTCGCTTCTAGTAAGCGAATAGGAGTTTGCACAGGTTGCAATGCAACTCGGCAAACTTGTCCGAACCGAGAGGTTCTTTATATTTTTGGAGTTTCATCATGGCATTGTCCGTTGAACAAAAAGCACAAATCGTTAAAGATTTCCAACGCAAAGAAGGCGATACCGGCTCTTCAGAAGTGCAAATCGCGCTTTTGACTTTCCGCATCAACGACCTGACCCCGCACTTTAAAGCCAACCCGAAAGACCACCACAGCCGTCGCGGTCTGTTGAAAATGGTAAGCGCGCGTCGTCGCCTGTTGTCTTACCTGCGCCGTACCGATGCGGATACTTACCGCAACGTGATTTCTCGCTTGGGCTTGCGTAAATAATTTTATTGATTCGCGCAAAAACCGCTTCGTTAAAAAACGAAGCGGTTTTTTATCATCTGAAATACGGCATATAATGATTTTTCCTACATATCAGGAACACGATCATGAAACTCTACCTCAGCCACACCTCGCCTTACGGCCGTCTCTGCCTCGCTCGTGCCTACTTGTTGGGCTTGAACGACTTGGAACTGTGTTTTCTCGATCCTTGGCAAAATCCAGGCGAATTGGAAGCCTTGAATCCGTTCAGCCAGATTCCGCTGCTGGTCACCGATAACGATGAAATCATCTACAACAGCCATTTAATCTGCCAATATCTGGCCAAAGACACACCAGAAGCCGCCGAATTTTCCATCATTTCCTATGCCACTACCCTGCTCGACCTGGCTATCCAAGCCTTCAAACTGGAGAAAAAGGCGGGCGAAAGCCGCGAGCATTTTTTGGTACAACGCAGTTTGGCAGCGATTGAACGCGCTTTGCCGCTGGCACCGGCACTACTTCCGGCTTCGCGCAACAGTTGGCCGCAAATGATGTTGGGCGTGTGCCTGCTCACCGTAAAACTACGCTATCCCGAAATTTTCAGCGCTCATGCACGCGGCGATACGCAGCAGGCGGTGGCGGTGTTTGAACAATGGGATTTTGTACAGCGCACCCAGCCGGAAGCTTTGCTGGCCAACCCGCCTACTACTTTGGCCGACTTACTTTAAACACACTCCCATCAACCAGGAAAAACCATGACCACCCTATACGATTTCACCCTGCCCAATGCACAAAATCAGCCGGTTTCCTTTGAGCAATACCGCGGCAAAGTGCTGCTGATTGTCAACACCGCCACCCGCTGCGGTCTCACCCCGCAATATCAGGAACTGCAAGATTTATACCAACGATTCCACGCACAAGGCTTGGAAATTCTGGACTTTCCCTGCAATCAATTTCGCGAGCAGGCGCCGGAAAGCAGCGAGGAAATCGCACAAATCTGCCAAACCCGTTTCGGTACCGAATTTACCGTGTTCCAGAAAATCGAGGTGAACGGCACCAACGAAGCGCCGTTGTACCGCTGGCTGAAACAGCAAAAGCCGGAAGACAACGGCGGCCATGTGTTTAAAGAAATGCTACTCAAGCTGGCGAGCCTCGGTGAAAAACGTGAAGGCAGCGACATCAAATGGAATTTCACCAAGTTTTTAATCAACCGCAACGGTGAAGTGGTGGAACGTTTTGCACCCAGCGTGAAGCCTGCGGAAATGGCTGATAATATAGCTGCGCTGCTAGCGTAAATCCTTGCGAAAGCGTTGTTCATTCATGCCATTACCGCTGTTTTTATGGCATAATTCGTTTTGTTTTTCAGACAGGCATTTTATAAATTAATGCCTGTCTGAAAAACAATTCATTGCAACCCGCTGCAAACCTGTTGAAGCCCTAACCATGCACATTCACGCAAGCAACCCGCAGTGTGCATCACTAGTGTTTTAGCGGCTTTGCAGCAATGATTTAAGGAAATCAAATGTTTGAAAAACATATTAAATCGTTCCAATACGGTAACCAAACCGTAACCCTGGAAACCGGCGAAATCGCGCGCCAGGCTTCTGCCGCCGTAAAAGTATCAATGGGCGACACCGTGGTGTTGGTAGCCGTTACCGCCAATAAAGACGTGAAAGCCGGCCAAGACTTCTTCCCGCTCACCGTAGATTATTTAGAGCGCACTTACGCCGCAGGTAAAATCCCCGGCGGTTTCTTTAAGCGCGAAGGCAAACAGAGTGAAAAAGAAATCCTCACCAGCCGCTTGATCGACCGCCCTATCCGCCCGCTGTTCCCCGAAGGTTTCTATCACGACATCCAAATCGTAGCGATGGTGGTATCGCTCGATCCTGAAATCGATTCCGATATTCCGGCCATGATCGGCGCTTCTGCTGCGCTGGTATTGAGCGGCGTACCGTTTGCCGGCCCGATCGGCGCGGCGCGCGTGGGCTATGCCGACGGCCAATACCTGCTGAACCCGACCAAAACCCAATTGGAAACTTCACAAATGGATTTGGTCGTCGCCGGTACCGCCAAAGCGGTATTGATGGTGGAATCCGAAGCCCAAATGCTGCCGGAAGACGTGATGCTGGGCGCAGTGGTTTACGGCCACGAGCAAATGCAAGCCGCCATCCAAGCCATTAACGAGTTTGCCGATGCGGTAAACCCTGAAGTATGGGAGTGGAGCCCGGCACAAGCCAATAGCGAATTGGAAGCGCAAATCCGCGGTATCGCCGGTGCTACCATCGGCGAAGCGTTCAAAATCCGCCAAAAACAAGCGCGTACCGCCAAGCTCGACGAAGCTTGGAGCGCAGTAAAAGAAGCGCTGATTACCGAAGAAACCGATACTTTGGCGGCAAACCAAATCAAAGGCATCTTCAAGCAACTGGAAGCCGACGTAGTGCGCAGCCAGATTCTCGACGGCCAACCGCGTATCGACGGCCGCGACACCCGTACCGTGCGCCCGATTAATATTCAGACAGGCGTATTGCCG
>CALFOA010000055.1 GCA_937919795.1 uncultured Neisseria sp. | reverse complement strand
CCAGTTTTGTCGGATTGCTGTGCAGAATATCGTTTTGGCTGTTGTCGAGGGTGAAGTCCACCGAGGACGTACCGGTTTTACCGCCATGGCTGATGGTATAAGAAGCCTGATAGCGGTAGGCTTCTTCGGCTGCGGCTGCGCCGTTTACCTTCAACAAACCGTCGCTGTGAATCACAAAGGTGCCGATATCGGTTTTTGCGATTTGGCCGGCGTGGTAGGTTTTGCCGTCCAGAGTAAACGAGGTCACTTTGAGCGATTTGTCGTCCAACAGATAGGCGTGCGCCGATTTACCGTAGTAGGTGAGCGTATCGTTATCGTCATACGGGGTCGGCTCGGCGTTTTTCAGCTTGTCGCCCGCTTTCAAAAACAGTGAAGAAGATGACGATTTGCTACCGTTGCTGACAGTAAAGGCGATTTCCGGAATCGACCAGCCACGCTTAAAGTTAGGCAAATCGCGTGCATCAATATAGTAGCTGCCGTCGCGATTGAGGGTGAGTAAGCCTAAATTAGCGATTTCAACGGTTTGGTTGGTAGCGTAATAGCTGTTGCCGACGCGGAAACCGGCAATATAGGGTTTGTCCGCTGCACTGTAGCCATCCAGCAGATTACCAGACTCCACTTGGTGCTCGAGTACGTGGGTTTGGGTTAGCTTGGCATGGGCATCGGCTTTGCTGTTGGCTTCGGCATAAGGCTTAGTGACCAGACCATTGGCCAAGTTGAAATGTGCCACCGAGGTATCGGTTTTGGTACCGCTGGCCGAGTTCATTTCAACGGTGTAGTGAACATCCGGCATTTTGGTACCGGGTACCTGCTGGCCTTCCAAGCTTAGGACAAAATAGCCGTTGCGGTTAACAGTGAAGGTGCCGAGGCCATAAATGGCGGCCACATCCTCAAATTGGTAGTGCTTACCGTCGATAGAAAAACCGGTTAATTCTGATTTTCTGTCTAAATAACCAGCGAATGGCATTTCCAATAGCATGCCGGTCGTAATTTGGCCGGTTACACTAATGTTTTCATCGGCATCGGGGAAGGTGGGGAGAACCGTGTCGTCAAAAGGCGGATACGACGGATTGTAATCCGGAGCAACGGCATAGTTATCGTTGTTATGGCGTATGCCGATATCCAGCGTGGCCGTACCCGATTTGCTGCCGTTGCTGAGGGTGTAGCCAACCTGATGGCTGCTTAGCCCCATGCCGGTGGCGAAATAGATATAGCTACCATCGCGCAAAATAGTGAAATCCTCCGTCAAACCGGTATGGCTGCTAGCCGTTTCACCGGCCTGATAAGTTTTACCCTCAAAGGTAAATTCGGTGATTTCCAGCTTACCGAACGGCTTGCCGTCGAGCGTACTGGTGGCGCCGGTGAGCACATTGCCGGTGCCCATGTATTGGTCGCCGAAATGAAAGGCGCCGGGATGATCTTGCAGTTCGGCGGTCAGTACGGAACGCGAACCTTCGGCAGAGTCTGCCGACTGCTGGCTCAGCTGGAGGGTGCCGGTAAACGCTTTGCCGTTTGCATCCAAAACCGTGGTGGTGATTTCGGGTACATCACCGGTATAGCCGGCTTTCGGTTTGAATTCGAAAGAGCCGTCGGCGCGCATTTGCAGAGTGCCGATGCCACCGGCCAAATCAACGATACTGCCGGCGGCATGGCTGGCGGTTTGGCCGTCGGCGGTTTTTACCGTGAAGGAAACCAGTTTGTTGCCGGTTTCGGTGCCCTCCCACGCGTGGCCGGCAATACCGCTCGGGTTGTTGCCGATATAATGTGCCGGTGGCAACACATCCGGCGTTTGCGGCAGCTTGCCACTGGTAATCACCGCTTGGGAAGCCAGAGTACTGTTGCCTTGTTGTATCACATAGTCGATCACAATCGGTTTGGTCCAATTGTTGCCTGCAGACACTGAAAAGCGGCCGTCGCTGTCAACCTTTGCGCTTAGATCGCGGTCGAGATAGTTAAGGTTAAGGCTGCCGTTATGGTCTGCCACATAGCCGTTAACGGTATAGGAAACAATCCGCGGGCTGCCAACCGCGCCGCTTGGCACCGACGTTACCGTATTGGCCAATAAGTTACCTTCAGCAGACCATGAGGCGCTGCTGCCGCTGTATTCCAGCTTGGTCGTTAAGTATTCGCTTTTATCAGTCATCCAGTTCATGATGTTCTCACTTTGCTTTTACAGGTTTTTATTAACAAGCCGGACACTCGGGCGACCGGCAATTTATCCCTTGAGAAACAATCAATACAAAGCTTTATCTTATTCTGATAGCGCAATATTTTTATCACTGTCACCGTAATGATTTTTGCATACGGCTTATATTATGAGATTGGAATGAAAAAATAAAGCAAAAACTTGAACAAAATATGAATCTTTAAAAAAAAGAAACAGTCATCGAAATGGATGCCGGTTTATTACCGAAAAAGTGCATGAAAAAGATTTTGGCAGGCATTTTATGCTGTGGATTGGGTGAGTTTTCAGAGTATGTAACACAACCCGCCATGCCTGTCTGAAACCAACGCAGTATGTTTCTGCGCAGCAAAACGGATTCAGACAGGCATTTCATCCGGCCAGCCAAGTTTTGCACAATAAAAGCAGCGCCACAGGTACAATACCCTTTTTCTGCTATCCACCATCCCATGACCGATACCGCCCAGATAATCGCCAGCTATGGCCGCCGCTTTATTGTGCGCACTGCCGACGGCCGCTGCTTTGATGCCACCACCCGCAAAAAACGGGTGGATTTTGCCTGCGGCGATTTCGTGCACATCAATGAAGTGAATCAGGAACAGGCGGTGATTGAAGACTATTTGCCGCGCCAAAGCCTGCTCTACCGGCAGGATGCCTGGAAAACCAAATTGATTGCCGCCAACGTGAGCCAGTTGTTAATCGTGCTGGCGGCGGTGCCCTCGCCGAATGAATTGTTATTACAACGCGCATTGTTGGCGGCGGAAGCGGCGGATATTCGGGCGGTGATTGTGTTGAACAAGGCCGATTT
>CALFOA010000054.1 GCA_937919795.1 uncultured Neisseria sp. | reverse complement strand
GATGCCGGCAGCAGGTGTACCCCCCTGGTACACCCACCACCGAAAACAGCAGGTGTAGCCAGTAGCTACACCCCGCCAAACAGAAATACCGGTGGCCGAAAGGACCTGAGCAGATGCCGGCAGCAGGTGTACCCCCCTGGTACACCCACCACCGAAAACAGCAGGTGTAGCCAGTAGCTACACCCCCGCTAAACAGAAATACCGACCTTGAGCAATATCCAACCAACAGGAGAGTCCAGCATGAAGCAACGTATCGTTATCCGTTCCCGTTCCATCAAAGTTGCAGAGCCATCCGGCAATGCGCACCAAATTGCCGTCTCTGATAAATCCGTCTTTTCCAATGCGTATGATTTTGATGGCGAGCACACACGACTGCATGAGCTGATTGCCTCAAATACTTCTGTTCCCGAAAGTCATCCCGAATCACCGGCGCTGTCCGATTTCTATTTTCACCTGACCATGCTCAAGCAATATATTTTCCAGCACCATACCAATCCGCGTTTCCGCCGCAACCGCCATCCGGAAAGCATCCGTATCGAAGACTACGAAATCTTCACCAGTGAGGATGAGAACTTTAATACCTTAGGCCGTCTGACTGATGTAGCCGAAGATTCTGTTCAGCTGCATACCAAACAGGCCGTCCGTCTGTGGACGGGTATGAACAATAAGGCCGAACCGCATAAGCGCTGGCCGGGTGTGCGGTATGCAATGGGTTTGGCCGGTGAGTTGATCCGGCTTGCACAGACTGACCATCCGTTTGCCCATGCCGGTTTGATGGTGTTTGAAAAAAGTCTGAATGAAACGATCGCCTGGCTTGAAAGCAGCAATGAAGATTTGAAACGGAAGTTGTCAAACGTGGCTGTGTCGGGTATACACATCAACATTTCTGCCACGCCCAACCCGACTGAAATTCCGGTAGGCCAGGTGCGCGGGTATGGCTTTACCTTGCTGAAACTGCTGACGGCCTATGACTTGCACATCCGTCTGATGAAAACATTGACAGTCAAAGGTTTGGTCAGCAACAAAGAGGGCAATCACAGCATCCGCGAAGCCGCCCGTGTTTACCGTGTGATGGCTCAAAATCTTTATTTTACGGTGATGAATGCCCGTACTTCAGCCAAAGCCCGCCGCTCTGCTTTTCTTGCTGATGATGCCGATTTGGGTGAACGTTTGCGCATTTCCGTTGCCGAAGGTTTGTTGGATCCCCTGAGTATGGAGGTTTTAACATTCAAAGCCTCTCCTGAGTTTGCCTATATCAAACCTGTTTACACCAACGAACAGATGGAAAAAATAGTGGCCTATGCTGAAAAATATCAGCTCTTCGGCCAGCCGGTTGAAAGTGTATAAGGGTGATACACCCTGTTGGATAAATCAGCGGCAATCATTATCGGTTATTATTCGGGGAAAACGCTTATCCGGCTTTTTGCAGACGTTGATTTAATATTTTTCAAACCTATGGACTTCAAAATGAGTGTTGAACAAGTGCATTCTTCCCCATGTAATTTAATAAATTTGCCTAAAAGCCTTTTAAGGGTAAGGGGCAGCGACGGATTGATGCCGCAAATTCTACTGCTCGAAAAAGAATGGCAGGCACTCTTGGATGATGTGGAAGTTTTTTTACAGGAGGCTCGTGACATGGTTCAAAAGAACCAATTGCTGTTGGGCATCCGTTTCAACCGTAATTTTAAAACCGGCCAACTGATGGAATCCTATAAAGAGCGGAAATTCTGTATCCCGTATTTGTGTTTCTGGAAAAAAAGAAATATTTTCAAATGGGAAGAAGTCAGTAAATTGCTGGCGCAAAAGAATGCCTCTTTCGATGAAATCATGCTGCATATGTGGCTCTATCGCGGTATGCGGGATTTTTACTACCGCGCTTATACGATTTCCGGTCATATCGAGCAGCTGTTGCATTATCAAGAGGATTGCAACCGGGCCATGGCCATCGAAAACTTTAATGTCAAAATGCTGCCTGATGCGATGCGTCGGGTGCCGGACGAACAATCTCTGCCCGGTTATTGATTGAGGGTGTATCGGGTGTATACACCCGATACCGTGCGGCATGAAATAAGAGGCCGTCTGAATGGCGGTGTGCAAATGAGCCACATCGTTGTTTATTCGATAGCAAACCGTATGTATATGGCCGAATACACGTCACTTGAGCATGCGGAGCAAAAAATTGAAGAAATCAAGAAACCCCCGAATGTGATGAGTATCAATTGTACGAAACCAAATTGGTGAGGCAGCACGACAGAATCGGATTTGACAATAAACCGAAAGATAGCTGGGATTAATGTCACAGCATAAAAAAAGTGGCGAATGTATTGACACCCAATTGTTTTTCAATTAAAATAAAAATACCCCATCTTTAAATTCGGCAGTATTTTGCCCGCAGATCTCCTTCTCTAGGAGATCTTGTCATGTCTGTAGAACTCACCATCCGCGGTAACGTCGGCGATACCATCCGTCTGAACGACGTTGACTTTCGTGGTGAAAAATTCAAAGCACTCAATTTTTCTGTTGCTTCCACCCAATACAAAAAACAAATGGTCAACGGCCAAGAAGAACTCGTGGTCGAACGCACCAATTGGTACAACTGTACCTATTGGAGCAAAGACGCCGACGTCCTCTATAAAAACCTGCAAAAAGGTTTGCCCGTCACCGTTATCGGCAGCCAAAAAATCGGCGAATATGTCTCCAAACAAACCGGCGAAGTGCTGCCCAGCTACGAGGTGCGCGCCAGCGATGTTTATCTGAACCTCAACAGCAAGCGCATCGATTCCATCATCCTCCTGCCGCCCCGCGAACCCAATGGCACGGCTGCGCCTGAAATTGCAGACGGTGCGCCGTTTTAAGCCGGTGCCGGAATACTCCGGTATTCCGGCTGTTTTGCTTTGCCCTGAAATTTGATGACGGTGGTCCGATATGCCCTTAGATATTTTTAAAGCTTTTCAGCAGCGCGATACGCTTACCCCCTTTATCCGCATCATTGCCGGGGATGACAGCCAAAAAGCCTTTTACTATGAAACCGACAATGCCCTGATGAGCTGCGGCATTTTTCGGCCGCTCTCCGGCTGGAACGAGCAAATCGGAACCGCTGCCGAAAGCGCGCTGGGCAACAACCTGCCCCCGGGCTCTTTTATAGGCTTCCAGCAAATCAACCACCCGGATATTGAAGCAGACCTTGAGACCTTTCTAGGTGCACGCAATGCGCCAAGCACCGACCCTTCGGTATTGATTGCCCGCGAGGCCGTCAAAGAGCGCGCTGACTTCCTGCGCCTGGGCACTCGCCATCAACTGATTCGCGACAATGACTCGACTCTGCTTAACCCGCTGTGCGTCTGGTTTATCAAAATACCGATTAAAACCAGCAACCCGTTTGCCAGCAATGCGGCATTTGCCAAATTCAAAAAGGAGTTGGGTCATTTCATTCAGTTGCGCGACAGTTGCCTGTCGCAATTGGGGGTGGCGGGTATCCACCCGTCTTTGCTCGATCGCGGCGGCATGCTCAGCCTATTGCGGCGCTGGCTGGATATGTTTGGCCAATGGGACAACCATGTCGATGATGACATCCCGTTGAACGAACAACTCTGCCCGGCGGCATCCCAAGCTAATTGGGACAAGATGTTTTGCAAATACCTGAGTTTTAAAGGCTTCAACCGCCAAAACCACAATCAAAATGTCGGCATTTTGGCCATAGACCGTCTGCCGAGCGAAGAACGCCCCTGGCATATGTCTTATATGGCGGATTTGCTCGGCCATCCGAAAGGCATGAATCCGCAACCGGGGATGCCGTTCATTATCAGCACGATCATCCACTACCCCGACCAGGATGCCAAACACCGTAAATTGGGCACCAGCCGGATGAACAGTGTGCTTATCCGTAAAAAAAGCCCCAACGCAACCGAAATTTCACCGAAATTAGGTAAGCAAAGCCGTGGTTTTCAGAAGATGGCGCAAGATTTGACCAATGGCGGCCGCATTGTCGAGACCGCCATGAGCGTGCTGTTCTTCCATCACAACCGCAATAAAATCAAAAAAGTCATGGACAGCATGGCGGCCTATTATGATTCGAAAGGATTCGCCGCCCGTGCGGAATGGGTACGCCCCAACATCAATTTTTTCAACTCCCTGACCGGCAATATGTCGGCCGAAAGCATTAAACGCACAGCCCGTTTCCATACCATGACTTCCGATATGGCAGCGCACCTGTTGCCCGTTTTCGGGGAATGGCAGGGTTTCGGTGATGAAATGCTGCTGTTCACACGCAGAAACAAATTATTCAAATACAGCATTTTCCACGGCAACAATCTCAGCTACAACGGCATGACCGTGGGCGGCATGGGTGCCGGCAAGACCTTTTTCAGCCAACATATGCTCGATGCCTTGCTCTCCCTCAATGTCAAGGTATGGGCCATTGACACGGGTAGCTCGCTCATGGCCTCCGCCCGGAACAAAAAAGCCCAGATTATCGATTTTCACGACAACGCCGATTTGTGCCTCAACCCGTTTACCCGCATCACCGACATCAAAAAAGAAACCGAAATCCTGCTGCCCTTGCTGGGCAAGATGGCCAAACCGAATGAAGGGCTGAACGATATTCAGAATGCCGCCCTGACCGAAGCCATCCGGTTAGTGTTCACCAAAAAGGGCAATGAATCCGATATTGACGACATCATCGAATTCTTATGGAACCAAAACGGCCAGCTGGCCGATGTACAACATGAATTGGCCGTCCTGCTGACGCCGTTCGGCTCCAGCGGACATATGGGCCGCTGGTTCAAAGGCAAGAACAATTTACGCTCCGAAGCCAACTATACCGTGGTCGAGCTGTCCGGCCTGGCCACCAACAAGCACCTGCACGATGTCATCCTGATGATGGTGGCGATGAACATCAGCCAAGAAATGTTTATGAGCCGCGACAACATCCGCCGGATTCTGTGGCTGGGCGAATGCGGCGATTTGCTCAAATCCATTCCGTTTGCCAGCTTCGCCACCCAGCTCTCCTCAAAAATCCGCAAAGAGGACGGTTCCATTTGGTTTGAAATGCAAAACATCAATCAGGCATTTCAGACCCACTACGGCCCCACCATTCTGGCCAACTGCTATACCCGCTTTTTTCTCCGCCAAGACCCAAGCGCGTTGGAGGAGGCTGAGCGTAAAGGCTGGTTTATTCCACCGCCTTACGTCAAACAGCTGCTCAGCAGCCTGCATACCGCCAAAGGCCGTTATGCGGAAGTCCTCGTTCAGTCCGGCGATGCCGTTGAAGTCGCACGGGTGGTTGAAACACCATTCAACCGCATTCTCTACAACACCGAGGGCGAGCTGTTTAAAGAGCTGCAACGCCGGGTGCGCAATCAGGAAGATGTGGCCGAGTTTGTGACCGCCGAAGCCAAACGCCAGTACGGCGACGGCGCTTTCTACTAAGGAAAATCCATGACTGACAACCAAAACCAACCTGCCATCCAACCACCTCCGCAGCCACCGGTGCCGGCACCGGCAATGGCCGCCCCTAAAAATGTTCCAACTACCAAAAACGGTGCCGGCTTTTGGGTCACGTTGATGGCCATGCTGGGTTTCATACTGGGCGCGCATGCCTTGTATCAAGACATGTTTGCCACCGCTTCGGCCAAAGGCATCTATGTTGTAGACGGCGAAAGATTGGCATACAGCTATATCGCCCAAGCGGAAAGCAAACGCAATGCATTGCTGCATAGCGGTGATTTTGTCGATGGTGCAAATTATCAGCTGCGCTTGCAGGAAATCGAGATGGAATTGGCCGGCAATCTGCAAAAAATCCAGGACAGAATCCGCCAAATGTCTGATTCGGGAATGGTGGTGCTACAACGCAGCTCGGTATTGGCCTACCCGCCGCAAGCCGATATGACCGCCAAAATTGCCAATGAGCTGGGCATCGCACTGATACCGGCGCAAACGGCTGCCGGCCCGCTGCCGCAAGCTGCTGTCCCGAATGCCTTGCCGCCGGCTTCAAACAGCACGGACACTCCGCTGCCGGGCGAAGGCAAGGAGCTGGACTAATGCGTTTGTTCGGCAAGGATTTGGGTAAGAAAGATTTTTTGCGGGTTTGCTATTTCATGCTGGCCGTCATTATTTTGAAAATCATCTCAAATTTTGTGTTACCCGAACGAAAACTGCTGTTGGAGCCGACCACCGCCGGCTGTCTGCCCTGGGATCTGTATCTGTGGGTCGGACAAAAAGACAAACCGGTTGAATTTGCACGCTACGACCTGGTGGCTTTTCCGGCGCGCAAGATGGCTCCTTATGTGCCCGACGGTACGAACATCGGCAAAATGGTGGCCGGCCTGCCCGGGGACACGGTCGAAATCCGGGACGGCAACCTGTTTATCAACGGGGTATTGCTGGGCGATACCGCCTACGGTGCCAAACGGTTGAACAAACCCCGCAACCATTGGGATACCCGTTACGTTTTGGGCGCAGACGAGATTTTTGTTTATGGAAGCGAAGAACGATCATATGACTCACGTTATTGGGGGCCTTATCCGAAGCATCTGGTTAACGGCCGCATTACTGCACTGTTCTGATGTCTATGCAGACTTTGATTTGAAACGGCTGGTCGACGGTCAGAACCGGCAGGCGCAAGCATCGCAGGGCGAAGTGGCCCGATATGCGAATCAAAGCCGCCCGGACAGCATGCTGATGCCCAACGGCCAAAACCCGACCATGCAGGAGCTGTCATCCACCCGCACCGTGGTTTTTGTTTCCCGCAGCATCCCCGAGCATTCTTTGCTGGGTCTGCTGAAACAGGGTGCCGGCCGCAAGGATGTGGTGTTTGCTTTTCGTGGCTGGGGCGAAGGCAGCGTTAACGACATGTTTGCCTACAGCCAGGCATTGATCAAAAAACTGCCGGTAGCGGTACAGAAGAATCCGCCGCAAATCATTGTCATGCCGCAGGCGTTTAGTGCCTACAAAATTCATTATGCCCCCGCTGTTCTGCATCGGGATAACGATGGCAAATGGTATCTCGTCCAAGGCATGCGCTCGCTGGATGCCGCCATCGGCAGCATCCGTGCCCGCAAATTCAACGAGCGCCTCAGCCAGCAATACCGGGTATCGGAACCGGATCAGGCAGAAGTCATGCGACGCCAAATGCAGCAGCAAGACATGCGGCAACACATCCGCTCTGCACAACAAGGCGCGCAACAACTGCTGGAAGGAGGCATCAACCTGCCGACCAACACCGGCTACCGCCAATACCGCTACACCCCTTATGTCGCTGCCGGCGCAGACATCCGTCACCCGGGCAATGGCACGGTGCTGTATCCGAAAGGCACCCGCTTTAACGTGCTGGCTTTGGATCCGCATGGACAGCGCGCACTGGTGGTGATTGACGGCCGCAGCCGCTGGCAGATCGAGTTCGCCCGTCACTTGATGAAGAAGAAGCCCGACACCCTTGTGCTGTATACCCGCCTGGGCTATTTGCGTGACGCCGGCCTGCCCGCATCCCCGTTGGATGGTGCCATGAAGAGCCGTCTGAATGTCGCCGGCGTTCCCACCTATTACCGCCAAAACGGCCTGTCATTCGATGTGGTGGCGCTGCAACCGGAAGAAACGAAATGAAACCACGCCGAATCCGCACCCTTCTGACCGCTGCTCTGTTGGCGGTATTGCCGGCATTGGCACAGGCCGAAACCTGCTCCAATGCCGGTATGGGCACCCTGTTGAAATTTGACTTCAATTCCGCTTTTCCGCTGCGCATCATGGGTCAGACCGTTATGAGCGGCAACGATGTGCCGCACCCACCGGGGGCAACTTCGAAGTCTATCTGCAAATGCGGCAAAGAGCCGTATGTCGTTTACGGCTATACGCGCGGCATGTGGCTGCCCACCCGCTTTGTCGAAGTGGTGCGCGAAGCCACCTGCTCGCCTGTTTACGGCAGCAGCGTCAAGCCGCTGCTGAGCCAGTTGGCCAAAGTCAACGGCCAGGCCGCCCAGGCCGTTAAAGCCGGCACCAATCTGACCGGCGGGGGCGAGGGCATGGCGCAATATGAAACCGGCTTCCGACATTACCACAGCTGGTCATTTCCCTATGCCAATATGTATGGTTGGATGCCCCGCTGCTTCCATCAGGGCGGTCAGCTCGAAACTTCGCTGACTCAGCCGGCCTGGTCAGGCAGCGACCCGGTGTATTCCAACTTGCTCTATCCCGAATGGATGGCATTGGGTGCCATTACTGCCAGTCCTTTATTCGATTTGCCGGCACACACGGCGTCCTGTGCGGCCAATACCACCGGTATCGGCTGGGGCATGCCCGATGATGCCGCTTACTGGCTCGGCGGTTGCATGGGCAACAACCTGCCGGCCGTCGGTGCCATGTCTTCCGAAAAAAACAGCATCGTCGGCACGGCCACCATTCTCAACCGCTCCATTATGGTTTCCAACCGCACCGGCGGCTTCGCGTCCGTTAAAACGGTGGGGGACAACGCCCTGTGCTCGCCGATTCCGACCCCCTTTCCCGCAAAATCCGAATTCAAAGCAGCCATGTTGTTTCCCTATCCGGAAAACGGCTCCGGTGCCGGCAGCGATTCCGGTGCCGTGACGGCTCAGCTCTCCGGCATGGTGGCCGATTTCTTCAATGTCGGCAGCAAAGGCGCGCACCGTTTGGGTGCCAGTGATTTTGTTTGGGCCAAAGGCCGTAACGACCAGTCCACCAATACCAATGACACCGATGCGGTCTACCTGTTATGGCGCTGGGTTGACTGCTGTGAATTCAATTGAGGAACCGGAAATGAAATCGATATTGACCACCATCGCCCTGCTGCCGGCCATCGTGCTGGCAGCACCGCAGCCCAATGCCGAACAACAGGTTTTCGGCAGCCAACGCTCAAGCCAGCAGGCAACACAGGCGCAGAGTGCTCAAACCAATGCGGGCGGAGCCAAACCCGCGCAGGGCGCGACCAGGAAAACCCGCAGGCTCAACCCGCGCGACGAAGCCCGGCAAATGTTCGAACGTTTCAACAGCGGCGACATGCTTTATGCCTCCCGTCTCAAAGATGCCGCCAATAACGGCAACCCGTGGGCGGCGCTGCAATACGGCTATTTGGCACATAAAGGGCAACTGCCCGGCCTAAAGGCCCCCGACTACGCCTTGGCCTACAAAGCCTACATGAAAGCGGTTAAGAACCCCGACGGTTCCTTAACCGGCAATCATCTGGCCGCCTACAACATCGGCCTGATGTATTTTTTCGGCAGCGGCCAGCTGAAACAGGACGGCCGCACCGCCCTGCGCTGGTTTCAGACGGCCTCACAAGCCTACCGGGAAGCGAAAAAGAGCAAAACAGCCATTTTTTGGCCGGCATCGCTCTATTCCGCCCAAATCCTGCAAAACGGCTATGCCGGCGTGACGGCAGACCCCACCGCTGCACGCGCCCACTGGGAAGCGGCCATCCGATCTAAAGACCCCGCTGCCCTGCACGGCTATGCAGCGGCCATTTACAGCAACAACCCGTTTGCCGCTGTGCGGGTGTATCAGAGTGCGGCCGATCGCTGGCATGTGCCCTCCATGATTGCCCTGGCCCGCTGGTATGCCAATGGCGACAAGCTGCATCAGGCCGATCCCGAGCAGGCGGCCACTTGGTTGCTGATCGCCTCCTTTGTCGACAAACGCTATACGTCCAATGCCGAATCGGTGCTGAAACATCTGAACGCCGAATCGCAAAAACAGGTGCGTACCCGTGCATCACGCTGGATACAGTCAAAAGGGCTGCGCTTGGATAAATTTGACTATGCCTCACCCTTAAACGATGACCCCGCAGCCCGGCGCTAGGAGTTAAACCATGTCTATTACCCCCAAAACCATATTGACCCTTGTCGCAGCAAGCACCGCGCTGGCCGCGAGCAGCTGGGTATTCGCCCGTACTGCTTATGATGCGGCCCAGCCGGACGGCTACTTTTGGTACAAGGACAAACCGAAGGCCAAACCGAAGGCAGAGCCTGCCAAGGAGCCGGCACCGGTTGCGCCGGCACCCGCCCCGTCAGCGGAGGCCAAGCCGAAGCCGGGATCGGCCGAGTGGTTCCGCCGTACCGAGCAGCAACTCTTGGACAAGATGACGGGCGAGCCGGATGAAAAAACCGTATTTGCCTATCAAACCTTAAACCGCCTGCGCATGGACAGAGCCGATGAAGTGGCCCGGATTTGGGAGCGCAACAACATCAAATATCCCTTCCTGTCTGAAGAAGTGCGGATGCCGTTTTCCGCGCGGGCGCGCCAGCAGGCATTGTGGCAGATAGACCAAGCCAAAGAGGCCATCATGGCCGACATCAGCAAAAAAGCCGGTTTGTGGATGTTCTTTGACAGCAAATGCAACTACTGTCACAGCCAATTCGATACGGTATCGATGCTGCAACAAAAATATCGCGGTATGGAAATCCGCTTTATCAGCACCGATGGCGGCGTTATCAAGGGCATGCCCGCCGATAAAATCCGTTTCGACCACGGCGCTCTCAAAGCGCGCAGTCTCGGCATTCAGATTACCCCCGCCATTGTACTGGTCGCACCGCCCGAAAAAATGGGCATCATCGCACACGGTGCCATGAGCCTGTCCGACTTGGAAGAAAAAATTGTCACCGCGTCCATCGACATGAAGATAGCCGATCCGAAGCTGGCACAAACCGCCAAGATGAACGAACGGGGCATGATCAACCGCAGCGATTGGGAAGCGGCCGGCATCACCGGTAACGAATCCACGGAAGAGCTGGCCGACAAAATCTACAAGATTTTGGGCAACAAGATGGGGGAATGAAGCGTGGACAACGAACAATACGCCTATCTGAGCGCGCAATGGCAGCAAGAGCTGGATGAGGCCGGGCAACGCATCTTGGTACAGGCCGCCCGGCTGGACGAAATCCACGCCATGATGCTCGACACCTTTTACGAACGGCATCTTGACTACCTGATGCTCAAAGAGAGCATTGCCGGTCATGAGCTGGATGCCTTGATGGAAAAAATCGAACAATTCGCAGGAATATCGAAATCATGAAAATTTTAAAAGCACGGCGGCAGTTTGTCAGCACCGTTCTGATGCTCTGCATGCTCTCCGTATCCGTTGGTGCCCGCGCCGATGTATCTGAGGGCATGGATTTGATGTGGACGCAGACCAACCCGTCTTTCGGTGCGGCCAATGGCAATTACGGCGGCCAGCTCGGCGGCATCAGCATGCGTTCGCCGGTGCGCTCCTTCAACGTTGTGGCTTACGATGCACCGCGATTTTCAGCCGGCTGCGGCGGCATCGATGCCTCATTCGGCAGCTTCTCGATGATGTCGATCGACAATATGCGCAACATCATGCGGGCGATTATGGCCAACGGCACCGGCTATGCCGCCAAAATCGCCCTCGATAACCTGTGTACCCGCTGCCAAGGCATCATGAGCGGACTGCATGACATGACCGCCAAAATCAACAGCGCCTCAAAAAACACCTGTGAAATCGGCAGCCATGTGGTGGATGCCGCCATGGGCGATACCCAACTCGGCAGCTTGTGGAAAGGCGACAGCCTGTCTTCCAAAGAGGCCGTCACAGCCGCCGGTCAGGGCGCGGTAGCGGATTTTTTTGCCGCCAATCAAAAACGCTTCACTCAAGGCAAAAATGCCAACCGTGAGGGCAATGCCGCCGATAAAAACACGATTTACGGCAACAACATGATGAACACCCTGACCAGCACCGGGATTTTCGGCAATGGTGCTTCTGCCAATGCAGCGATCGATACTGCGCCGTATGGTGGTGACCAAGGCTTTCTCGAGCTGGCCATGAATCTCTATGGCACCAGCATCAACTTGACCGGCGTAAATGCCGCCTCACCGGCTTCCGGCGGCGAATTTACCAAAGGTTCTTCACAACGCAGCGACAAAGACTTCAGAGCCTTGTGGAGATTTGACGACTTGGTCAAAGGCGCGCCGACCAACGCGTCCCTCAACGGTTACAGCTGTGCCGATTTTGCCAACGGCAAAGCGGACAGTTGCCAAAACGTTGCCATCAAACCGTCAAACTGGCCGGGCACCCGCACCTACATCATCAATATGCTGGCAGGCAAGCAAACCGGCATGGGCGGCAACAACCCGATGGGCGACACCGAAATCAGCACGATTGCGCAGGGCTCGTTAATGGCCTATTTGGCCGACAACAGCCAGCCGCTGAACGACAAACAACGTCAATTCTTTGCCGCGCTGCCGATAGAAACCCGCACCGCACTCTCCGCCGCTGCCGCCACCGGCAATCAGCGCCTGATGGCACAGGTTGTGTCTTATGTGGCCGACTCTTTGGGTCAGCAAATGGCGGCCGAATTGATTGCCGCCATGAATAAAACCGTCAATCAGGCTTATGCCAGCAATGCGGCCGGCAGCAAAACGGTTGCCGCGCTCAGCAATGTGCAGCAGGAGCAGGCTGCGAAGCTGGAAGCGGTATCGGCCAAATACCTGTCTCCGGAAGGCCGTGCTTTGGCTCAGGGCAATATCGCCCAAATGACCAAAGTGCTGGTGATACTGGCCGGTGCACCTGCCGGTGGCCGCTAAAAAATGGGAAAGGATAACCGGATGAAGCTTTCTACCAAGCTGTTTTTATCGTCTATCCTGCTACTGTTGGCGTTGCCGGTATGGGCGCAACTGCCGCAGGGCCACTACGATGCCGTCAACGGAATGACCACCCTGTGGATAGATGGCGACCTTGAGCCGGCCGTGCGCGCCCTGACGGCCACCTCCATGTTGTTTGAAAGCGGCATCGCCTGGGGTGCGGCCGTGGTGGCCTTACTGGTTGCCATTTTGCTGATCGGCATGAACATTATCACCACCACCAATCTCCAGCCGGCGGTACGGCTGGCCTGGCTGGTGCTGTTTTTGGTGGTGATGTCGCCCAAAACCAATATGATGGTGGCCAACTACTACGATGCAAACGGTATGAGCAATGCCGGTGCGGTCAAATTCCGCCAGGTCGACAATGTGCCGGCGCTGCTGGCCTACACAATCGGTTTTTTCAGCTACATGAGCAACGGCGGCACAACGGCGTATGAAACCGCCACCCAAAATGTCGAACCCTACACGTTCGGCCTCTCCACCGGTCAAAGCGGTGTATTGGCCGGCGGCCTGTCTCTGTATGGCAGCCAAGGCACCTGGTCGCCCCTCAAAACCCTGATTGCCTTGCGCCGCGCATTTTCAACCGGGGGCAACACGCTGGTGGCCGCCAATATGGCCAAAGCCGGACGCCAGTGCAACTGGGGCAGCCGTTGGAACGAAACCCGTAACGGCAGCTTTATGAGCGTACTGACCGGCAAACCGCAAAGCGGCACCACCCAAATCGATGTGGTCGACCCGCAAAGCGGCACCAAAATTCTGACTTCGATGAATTGTGCCGATGCCGGCAAAGTCATCACCGCCCAAGCCTTGGCCATGGCCACCCCAAAAGCCGGAGAAACCGTTTCCGATTTAGCTAAAACAGTGGCCACCTCAAACAGCAACAGCTTCAGGGGCACCAGCATTGCCGTCGGCGACTACACCCGCGCCATTCAGAACGAACTCAACCAGTTGCCCGCCGCGCTCGCCTCAGCTGCCGGCGGCGGCCGCGCGGGCGCCAATGACAACCCGCATTCTATCTTGGCCTACGCTTATCAGCGTGCACAGGCCACCGGAGGAAATTTCAACCCGAATGAAATGGCCCAACTGTTTTCAGCCGGGGTGGCGGTGGATTCTGCCTCCATTCAGACGGCCTTGATGATGAACCGCATTGCCGCGCGCTGTGTTTATGATGCCGATTGTGAAAAATCGGAGCTGGTCTTAGGGGAAGCATTAAGTGCGACCGCCGTTGATGCCGCCGGCGAAGCAAGCGGTTACAACGCGACCTATCAAACCTTTATGACCGCCATGATCGTGCTGTTCATTTACCTGACCCCGACCATGATGGTGATCATCATCATCCGGGGGGTCGGTAATTTCAAAATTCTCGGTGCCTACCTCACCCTGCTGGCCTGGCTGGCACTGTTAAAACCCATCAACACCATGGTGGGCAACTATATGCAGGGCCGCATTATCGATTCGCTGTACAACATGGTGCTCGAGAAAATTCAGGAGGGCAATACAAGCGCCCTGCTCTCGCCGGCCTTTACGGAAAAGATTTTTGAAACCATCCAAAAAGACATTCTGACCGGTTCGACTCTGATGAGTACCGCCGGCTTCGGCTTGTTCGTACTCACCGGCAGCATCTACGTCTTTGCCAGTATCGCCAACCGTGCCAGCATGGTCGGACAAAATGCCGTCAAAGAGCAGCTGGAGGCGCCTCGCCTGGATGAATCACCCGTGATCAACAGCAACAAGATGATCGAGCAGTCCACCGCCACGGGCGGGCCGATTAGAGATGCCCATATGCTGATGGGCAATGCCGATGCGCAGTCTGGGCATTCCATCAACCTCAGCAGCAGCCAAGGCATGACCGAAGCGGCCAAAGCCTCGCTGTCCCGCAAAATGGGCATGATGGATGCCGACAGCCGCAGTGTGCAATGGGCACAGGTTGACAGCAACGGCATCACCACCTCAGAGGGTATGACTCTGAATCAAAACAAAGACGGCTCCGTGTCGTGGAACTACAGTCAGAAAGGCGATCAGGTTTTAAAAGACGGCGAGCAGTATGCGATTGCAGCAACTGGTGAAGCCGGTATCAATGGCAGTGTCGGTCTGCAAGCCTTCGGAACCGGAGCTAAAGCTACGGCGGCGGGTGGTTTATCTGCATCGAAAAAAGGTAGCGTTGATAATTCTGTCAGCTACACCGACAGTAACGGCCAAACCCACAGCATGAACACTTCGACCAGTCTGGCCGATATGCAAAGCCTCAATA
>CALFOA010000053.1 GCA_937919795.1 uncultured Neisseria sp. | reverse complement strand
GCCTTATAGGGTAAGGCTTTCAAAGATTTTTAGCACCTATTTTGTCCCTTACGCCAATAAAAAAGGTTTCTTAAATATTTTGCTGGATTCCCGCCTGCGCGGGAATGACGTCACTTTTGTATCAAGCACTTCTAAATTTTTTTGCAAAGGTCTCAGGCCTGTCTGAAAAGTTTTCAGACAGGCCTTATGGTTTGATTATTCCTCGTTTAAAAACGCCAGCAATTCTTCCGCTCCTTGTTTTAAAGCCTCAAGAAACACGCCTACTTCTTGTTGCTGGCCGGCGGTGTGGCTGACGGTAAACAGCCAGCCTTTGGCGGTGAGGGTGTAGTTGATGCCGAGGCCGCCGGGGGAGGTGGGGGCGAAGGCGAAGTTGTGCACGAGCGCGTCGTCGCCCAACGTGGAAGTGGAGAGGAAATCGGTGGTAAAGGTTTGATAGCCAAGGTCTTTGAAGAATGCGAGGCGACGGCTGCTGCTGCGGGCGGCCATCAATTGCAGGCCGAGCAGGTGGCGGTTGGCGCCGTGGCCGAGTTTGGCGGTTTTGATGCGGGCTTTGTGTTCGGCCAAGGCGGCTTGCAGGGCGGCGGCATCGGGTTTTTGTTGCAACAGGGTGCGTACAAAGGCTATCGATTCGGCGGAAACGGGGCGCACACATTCGGTGCGGCCGCTTTCAAAGTGGCTGACATCAACGGCTTCGTAGGTGTTGCGGACGCTGCCGTAAGTGGTGAGCTGGGCATATTGCATTAGAAACTGCATTAAGGCGTCGTGGCTGATGCCTTTGGCAATGCCGCGGCCATTAAACGGCAGCAGTATCGATGAAGCCCGCATAGTTTCGGCTTGTTGGCGGTATTGTTGCTGCCATTTCGGCCAGTTTTTCTGTTGATTTCGGTCGAGCAGCCATTCGTAGCGGGTAACGGCGGAGTGTATGTTCTGGCCGTTTTCGGCTTGTTGCAGTTTTTCGGTGGCCAGTGCAATGATGCCTTTGAGGGCGCCGCCGTCTTCCCAGCTGTGTTCGCAATGCAGAAACAGGCGTTGGGTGGCGGTGTTGTAGCAATAAGTGGTGGGTTTGTAGCACCAAACATCTTGCTCACTTTGGAAGGTGGCGCGGGCGAGGTCTTCATCGGCCGACAGCGGTTGGTGATAGAGGCTGATGTGGAACAGGTCTTGTTCGATGTGTTCGAGCAAGCGGTTGTTGTCGTCTTGTTTTTGCAGGTTTTGGTAGAGACGGGCGGTGTGGTTGCCGCCGAGGTAGGCGGGCACGCTAACGGGGTAGGGGTTTTCTGTGTTTTCGGTCAGAATGTGCTCAAATGCCTGTCTGAAGGTATCGGGGTGATAGGCTTCGTAATGTTCGTCAAGCGCGGCGATACGGTAATAAAAACCTTTGTGGAACACGCCGATATGACGGCTTTGCAGGGCAAAGAGGAAGCCGTCGCTGCCGGCTTGCGGAATGCGGCAGGCACCTTGCAGGATGGCCCATTGTTTCATGCAAACGGGGGTGCCCTGCGGGGTTTGTGGGGTGGGAATGCGGTGGTGGTGATAATCGGCGCACACCGCTGCCAGCGCCGCCGCCCATTCGGCGGGGCTTTTGTCTTGGCTTTGCACAGTGAAGCCGACGTTGCTGGCCAACGGTAGCGGCGTGCGGATGTTGAGATAGTTCGCGAGCCAGCCGTCTATCAGCCAGCTGCCTTCTGCTTCTTGATCAAACGCCTGCAAAGCGGCCTGCAACTCGCGGCCTTTGCGGCTGCGGAAATAGCGGGTGACGGCTTCGGTTTTTTGGTAAGCGGCATCATCCAGCAGTACGCGGACTTGTTGCAGATAGCGTTGGCAGGTTTCGTTTAAATCGGGTACGGGCAGACGGGGTGAAGATGACATATTGTTTCCTTGGTTGGGGGCAGGGTATGCCTGTCTGAAAATGGATTTCTTATATTTTATAAATAAAGTTAAAAACCAAAGTTTCAACATCCAGCAAGCGGGTATTTATACCCGCTTGCTGATTAGGGGATAGCAAAAACGGTTAGCCGTCGTCTTGATCAAAAAACGCCAGTTTCACCACATAGCACAAAAACAATACCGCCAGCAGCAACATGGCTGTTTCCACCAGATTGTCGTGCGGGCTTTGGTTCCAGTAAAAAATTTCTTTGTTCATGGTTTAGTCCTTTCTCACTTTGGGTACGTCACGGTTGAGCTGTCGCCACAAAGCTGCAAACCACAGATACATGATGAACACAAACGGGAAACCCGAAAACGAGCCGACGGCTTTAATGCCTTCCATTTTGCCGGTGAAAATCACCGCATAGCTGATTAAAGTCATCAACACGCACCACACCACTGCGCGGAATTTGTTTTCGCTGCGGCCGTCGTTGCTGGTCATGATGCTCAACGAAATTGCCGCGCTGGTGACGGTGGTGACGATAAAGCCGAGGAACAGTACCACAGTGAGCGGCTTGGTGAAGTCGGATAAGGGGAACATATTGAGCAGGTGGTAGAAGGTGCCTTCATAGTCGCCCTTATTGGCGATTTCGGCCAAACGCCCCGAGCCTTCCACCGTATCGAGCAGGCTGAAGCCTGAGAACACCGAAAACCAAATCACGATAAAGCCCGAGGGCACCATCACCGAAGCAAACACAAATTCGCGCAAGGTGCGGCCTTTGGAAATCTTGGCGAGGAATACGCCCACAAACGGCGCCCACGTTACCCACCACACCCAATACGCCATCGGATACCACACCACCCAATCGCGGTTGTTAAACATATACAGTTCAAACGAATGGCGCACGGTTTGGGTGAGGATGTTGCCGACCGACACCGCCATCGTGCTCAAAAAATAATGGGTAGGGCCGACGATAAAGATAAACAGCAACAACACGATAGAAAGATAAATCGTCCAGTCGCCGAGAAATTTCATGCCCTTATTAATCGGCAACACCGCACCGAAGGTATAGAGCAAGGCCAGCGCGGTCAACACCGCCGCTTTCCAACCGATAGAATCAAAAGCCATGCCGGTGATGATGTGCAAGCCCGAAGCAATCTGCACCGAAGCCATCGCAATCGATGACGATACCGACATCGCAATCGACAAAATCGCCATACCAGTAACGATAATGCCCAACGGTTTCGCCCATTTTTTATGCTTAAACGCATATTCCAGCGGCGCGGCGGGGGTACATTCGGTTTTGTGCTGATAAGTAAAATAAGCCATCACCAAGCCCGCAATCATATACAGCGACCATGCCGGGATGCCCCACACATGCAGAGCCAGGCTCATTGCGTTTTCCACTTTCTGATATTCCGTTAGCCCCGTTGCCTGTATGCCGATGGGCGAATGGTAATAGTGCCACAAGGCCTCGATGGGGCCGAAAAACACAATTCCCACCCCGATACCGGCGGTAAACAGCATATTCATCCACGAAAGAAACGAATATTCCGGCACCGCGTCTTGGCCGCCCAAACGGATATTGCCGAAACGCGGCGACAGCGCCACGGTAAGCCCCACGCCGAAGGCCAGCAGCGGCAGCCACATAATCAGCCAGTCGAATTTTAAATAGAAAAACTTGCTCACATCGGCAATGGTGCCGGTAAGCAGCGTGGGATTGACCACCGCGGTAGCGGCCATCAGGCCGACCAACAGGGCAGTCCAGAGGAAATAAGCGGGGCGTTTTTTCGCCGGGGTGGGGTCGGTTGCAGACATGGGCGCCTTTCTTTGATTGTGAAATCACTAAACCACTGCTACGGCGTTGTCTCGCCTTGTCGTACTAATCGTACTGTCTGCGGCTTGCCGCCTTGTATCAGTGATTTATTGATTCAACTAGCTTGAACGGAATCTCTTTAGAGTAATCAACTTAGGCGCTTGAGTAAAGGGGATAAGCTTAGATGGTTTAAATGCCTGTCTGAAAGATTGGGTTGTGTAGAAGCTGGTAAACCTGTTTCAGACAGGCATTTTGCAATATTTTATGTTAGCCTTCGCTTGATAACTTGATAAATCAGGAGCCTCTAATATGAACCCCATTATCAGCATCGGCCTGGCCGGCGTCGGTTTGTCCGCCCGCATCTTTCACCAACCGTTTTGGCAGGCCGACGGGCGTTTTGCTTTGCAACGGGTGTACGCGCGTTCGCCGGAAAAAGCGCAGGAGCTGTTTCCCGAGGCGGAGGTAAGCGGCGATTTTGCCGATTTGTTGCGCGACGATATTGATTTGGTGGTGATTACCACGCCGAATCAAACCCATTATGAATTGGCGAAACAAGCCTTGTTGGCGCGCAAAAATGTGTTGGTGGAAAAACCGGTATGTGCCACTGCCGAACAAGCGCGCGAGTTGGCGGCTTTGGCGGAAGAGCAGGGCGTGTTGCTGACGGTTTATCAAAACCGCCGTTGGGACAGCGCGCCGCTCGCGGCAAAACAGTTGTTGGCCGATAATCTTTTAGGCGAGTTGGTTGATGCGGAAATCCGTTTCGAGCGCTATGCCGAGGGCTTGAACAAAAAAGCGTGGAAGGAAACCGGCGAGGCCGGGGTGGGGCTGGTGTACGACTTGGGCGTGCACCTGTTGGATATGGCGGTGGATTTGTTCGGTATGCCGCAGCAACTGTATGCCGATGTGCGCTATCAGCATGAAGGTGCGAAAAGCGACGATTATTTTGCGATTACCCTTTATTATGCCGATGGCAAACGGGTAAATCTGGTCGGCAGCAAATACGCGCGCGAACCCTTGCCGTTTATGACGCTGCACGGCAAACGCGGTTCATACATCAAACAGGATGCGGATAATCAGGAGCCGCTGCTGGTGTCCGGCGCCCAGCCGGAAGTCGATTGGAACCGCGAAGCCGAAGCACATTGGGGCGTGCTGCACAGCGAAATCAACGGTGAAGTGGTGCTCCAACGCATAGAAGGCGTGCGCGGTGATTACGGCGCGTTTTACCGTGCATTGTATGAAGCGCTGGTGGAGGTGGAAGAGCCGCCGGTCAGCATCGAGCAGGCGGTGGCGGTGTTGGAATTGATTGAAAAGGTTTACGAGAGCGCGCGTGAGGGGAGAAGGGTGGCGGTGTGAATATTGAGGGGAAGTCGGTTTTCAGACAGGCATTTGTGATATGAATAAAATGGCTGAAAACTTCGTCATACTCGGGCGCAGACCCGAGTATCTTTTTGTTTCTGAAGCGGTGGCAGATACTCGGGTCTGCGCCCGAGTATGACGGCATCTGATTCTGGAATATCCATCCGATTACCCCAACCCCGCCAAATACCTACTCAAAGGCTTAGGCAGCCCATGATCCGCCAATTCCTGCCGTTTTACCCATCCCCCGTTTTTTTCAGACAGGCATTCTTGATTTTCAATATTTTCAATATGCTCAACCGTGGCCGATAAAGGCGTAATTTCCAACAAACGATGAGTAAGGCGGTGGCTGATGGCGGGGCTTTCTTGCAATTCGGTTTCGCTGATGCCGAAGCGGGCGGCGTATGCGTAGAGGTCGGTCAAGTTATCAAAAGTGGGCAGACAATAAAGCCCGGCCCAAATGCCGTGTTGCGGGCGTTTTTCCAGCCATACCGCCCCTTGTTGATCGGTAAGCGCGAGCCAGTACCAGTATTGTTGCTGTACGGCGACGGCGCTTTTTTTGCGCGGTAAGACTTCAATCAGTTGTTGCGCCTTGGCTTGGCAGATATCGGCCATCGGGCAGGCGTTGCATAGGGGTTTGCTGCGTTTGCAGACGGTGGCGCCCAAGTCCATCAAGCCTTGGGTGTAGGCGGGCATATCGTCGGCTTGTTCGGGCAACAGGCTTTCGGCTAATGCCCACAGTTGGCGCTCGAAGGCTTTGTCGGCGGGATTGCCGTCGGCGGCAAACACGCGGCAGAGTACGCGTTTGACGTTGCCGTCGAGTATGGTTTCGCGTTGGTGAAAGGCGAAGGCGGCGATGGCGGCGGCGGTGCTGCGGCCGACGCCGCACAGGCTTTCGAGTTGCAAACGGCTGCTGGGAAATTGTCCGCCAAATTGTTCGACCACTTGGCGGGCGGCTTTGTGCAGATTGCGCGCGCGGCTGTAATAGCCCAAGCCCGCCCACAGGCTGAGCACGGCTTCTTGTTCGGCGGCGGCCAGTGCGGCAACATCGGGAAAGGCGGTGACAAAGCGCGGGTAGTAATCGAGTACGGTGGCGACCTGGGTTTGCTGCAACATGATTTCAGACAGCCAAACGCGGTAAGGGTCTTGCGTTTGCCAAGGCAGGTGGTGGCGGCCGTGTTGTCGTTGCCAATCGATTAAGCGGGTGGCGAAAGAGGGCGGGGTCATGCTGGGCGATCGTTGGGGATGGTGACGGCATCGAGGGTGCGCCATTCGGTTTGCGGGAAATGTGTGGCCACATATTGGCGCAGATAGCGTTCGCTCTCGGTGTTGATCTGCGGGTCGTACAGCGGATGACGGTTGTAAATCACCCGATGCAGGGTTAAACCGCGGGCGGCCAAGGCTTCGAGGCTTAACAGGGTGTGGTTGATGCTGCCGAGTTTGCCGCAAGTGACCAACGCCACCGGATAGCCTTGTTCGGCGACATAATCGAGCAGGGTATAGTGTTCCGACAGCGGTACCAGCAGGCCGCCGGCGCCTTCCAGCAACACGGTATCGTAATGCTGCAACAAGGTATCGGTAGCACGGCGGATGCGTTCGGGTTCTATGCTCACACCCTGCTGCGCGGCGGCCATGTGTGGCGAGCAGGGGTAGGGGAATACATAAGGCGCGGTGGTGCCGTCGGCATCAAAAGCAGTCGGCTCAATGCCTTGCAGACGGCGGTGGCTGAGGATGTCGTCGGCTAGGCCGCTGCAACCGGTTTGCACCAGTTTTTGGGTAATCACGTTGCAACCGGCTTCGGCTAGCTCGCGGGCGTACAGGCCGGTGGCGACGGTTTTGCCGACATCGGTATCGATACCGGCGATAAACAATACGGTTTTCATTCGGTGGGCTTTCCGCCGGTTTTTCGGGCGATAAAATAGAGCGGGGTGTAGCTGAGCGGCAGGCGGCCGTTTTGCTGATAGCGCTCGCGGTAGGCTTGGGCAAAATCGTGCAGGCGCGCGCGCGTCCAATGCTGCTGCGCGGTGGCGGTAACGCCGGTGTACTTGAGGTGCGCTAACACCTCGCGCGCGTCGTCAAACCATAAGGTGATGGTTTCCGCTTCGCTGCGGATCAGTTCAAAACCGTTTTGTTGCAGCAATGCCGCCCAGTACGCAGCGGTTGGATAATGCAAACCCGCGCCGGTTAGGCTTTTGATTTGGTGCAGATTATCGGCATCAAAAGTATTGAAAGCCAGCACGCCGTTTTCTTTCAGACAGGCATTCAGTTTGCGCAACAAAGCATCGGGATCGGCCAGCCATTGAAAGGCGGAAGCGGAAGTAATTAAGTCGTACGAAGCGGTGAGCGGCAGCGTTTCGATGTCGCCCGCCAAAAATACATCCGCCACTACATTGTCGGCACATTCCGAGCATAAATCATTGATATGCCAGCTTTCCGCTTTTAACGCCGCTTGCAACAGGCGGGTATAGACGCCGGAGCCACAGCCGATTTCCAGAACACAATCATAATCACGCCGCAGCGACTGCACATCCGCCGCCAGCTTTTGCGCAATCCGCCGCTGCGCCGCCGCATGGTGTTCATACACAGGCAGCGCACGGGCAAAACGGCGGGCGATTTGGTGTTTGCTAGGCATATTGGGGACGGGGAAAGAAAGCGGTTATTGTAGCATGGTGAAGGGCAAGGCTTTGGTGTTAGATGGTTTTCAGACAGGCATTGGTGGATCGAATTCTTGAATCCGACAAGGTTTGTGATTGGTGTGTTTTGTCGGATACAAGTATTCGACTTACGATTGCTGAGGAGGTTTATAATTTCAAAATCTATATCTTAGTTTTTGAGGAGGCCGGATGAGTAAGTTTAGAAAACATATTGCTTGCATGAGTGTAATCGTTTTAATGGCTTGCGATATGGGAATGCCGACTATGCAAGTAGATTTCTCCCAGCTGCCTGATAATCAAATCAGTGCTTATATTATAAAAGTCTATCCTAATAATC
>CALFOA010000052.1 GCA_937919795.1 uncultured Neisseria sp. | reverse complement strand
GATTAACTCGATTTGCGGATAATCGGCGGTGATGCGGCGGTAATAATCCAAGCCATCGGCGTCGGCAGCGGGTACATATAAATAGGCTTTGTCGCTGCTGCGCTTCTCATCCACCAGCGTGGCGAGGATGTTTTCGGCATCCATGCGGCGGCTGAGAATAGACCAATAATGGTTTTTCATCAGGTAATCGACGCGCGCCAAAGGCTTCATAAACACTTTTTCGGCGTCGAGCGTACCGTTGCCCAACCATACTTCCTGCAACAGATTGGCCAGATAATAAGTGCCTTTGACTTCTAAGGTTTTACCGTGTTCACCGTTTACGGTGTAGTGCTTGGGGCCGCTATCATCGATGGTGATGGTGCGGCTGCCGTCGGTATCTTCTTGTGCGAGCAGGCTTTGCAATACTTCAGCTTGGTTGATGCGCATGTTCGTAATCCTTAATAAATTTGTTCAGCAGGAACAGAGCGCCAATCAGAATGGCGATCGGAATCAGCATAAAATAGAATGCCTGCGCACCGCCCACATGTTCAAACAACATGCCGATAATCCGCGAACCGAGCGTGCCACCCAAGGCGGAAAAAATCACAATCAGGCCGGTCATCGAGCTGTGCATACGCTGCGGCAGCGCCGATAAGGTGGCCGAGCTGATTAAGGGGTAAACCGGGGCGATAAACAAACCGATCAGCGGGAAAATAAAGCCGATAGCAGGGATTTCGCTAAAGCTGTGAATCACTTGCGGATTGGTGTTCAGCGCTTGCGGCAACACAAACGCCACCATTGCCGCCGCAGCCAGCAGGCAAATGGTCAACAGTTTCAGCCAATGGATTTTCTTCACCGCTTGGCCGGCCAAGAAACGGCCTGCCGCCAACGATAAAGCCAGAATACTCGCCATCTGCACGCTCAAGGTATCGTTGAGCGACAAAACGCGCTCGTTAAAGGTCGGCAGCCAAGTCATGATGCCTTGTTCTACCATCACAAAACAGAAAGCGCTCAACACGAAGAAGATGGTTAACGGCAGCGCCACCAGTTTCAGCATACCCATAAAATCGTCGGCCAGGCTGTCGTCCGATTTGGGGGTTTCGATGTCCACTTTGGTGAACAGCAGCAGCAAGAATGCCACGCCGATTAAGCCCGCCAGCAACAGATACACGCGCAGCCAGGCATTCGGGTCGGCCGCATCGAAGAAATACGGAAACAGGAAATAAGCCGAGGCGATGCCGATCATGAAAAAGCCTTCGATCGAGCTCATAAAGCTGTTGTGCTGTTCTTTGGTTTCGGTAAACAGGCCGATCATCGAATATACCGACACCTTAATAAAGGCAAACGCCACGCCTATGCAGAGAAACAGCACTTTCGAGGCGCCGAAACTGTTGCCGAAGAACATATATAAACAAGCGCCGAACACCAAAGCCAGTGCCAGCAGCATACTGTTTTTATAGCCGAATTTCGGCAGGAAAGAAGCCACAAAAAAGGAAACGATGGCAATCGGTAAGTCTTTAAAAGCTTCCAAAATACTCGCTTCTGTTTCTGTAACGCCATAATTAGCCAGTGATTGTTTAATCACAATGCCGACACTGTTGAGCAATATCGCAAATACAAAATAATTGATAAACAGCGCAAGTTTGATACCGAGGTTATTCATAAGTACTCGCTTGATTATTGTTGAGAAAGTTCCTTTGTTGGAAAGCGGGTTGTACCACAAACCGCGGGCTTTGATAAGCCGATAGGGATTATTGGCTTGAAACAGATAGCCTTATGCCTGCCTGAAAAGCGATTCAGACAGGCCTTTCTCCAAACAATTTACGCTATAATCGCTTATATTTTTTCAGTTTCACAAAAAGTCCTAACCATGACCCCACGCAAAATTCTCGTTACCTCCGCGCTGCCTTATGCCAACGGCAGCATCCACCTAGGCCACATGGTCGAACACATCCAAACCGACATCTGGGTGCGCTTTCAAAAAATGC
>CALFOA010000051.1 GCA_937919795.1 uncultured Neisseria sp. | reverse complement strand
AATAGAATTGCGAAACCGACAAATTTCATCATACCGCCGGCTGCAGATAAACCATCCATAATCCATTGAGGAATGGCTGCTACTAATTGTTCTCCAAATGCTGCTCCTGCGAAGAAGAACATTAAAACGACAACGCCGAAGATTAATCCTAATACGGCCATTGCAAAATAATTGATTTTTCTGATTATAGGCCAAGGATGTACATTCAACACGATGTCCCATCCCTTTTACATTTTGGGGAAAGAGTTGAGGATAGTCTTGAACGGCTTCGGCTGGAAAAGCTTTGCAAACGGAACGCCAAGTGATTGTCTTGCCATGCTTCCAGTTGTCAGGCGCTGTTTGGACACTCTGCTGTAATTGTATTTCAAAAGGGGTAACACGATTCTGCTGCCATTGTGAAGGTAAGTGTGAAATAAAGAGGCTTTTAGTTTGGTGTTTAATCAATCCGTTAAAGGTTAAACTTAAAAAACCGGGGTATAGATCCAAGCTGGAAAAGTGTTCAATGGTATCGCCATTTATTGCAAAAGTTTCGTGAGTATCTATTTGGAAAATATTGCGGTATTGAGTGGGCTGGATACTGATGTCGGTAATCAGGTTGTATTTCTTATTTAGTATGGGTTCGCTATTCTCATTTTGTTGGGTGAAGTATTGCTGCTCTTGATAGTATCTAATGCTGCTCACCGGCATCGGTGTTTCGGGTAGCGCATACTTCTCAGAGGTCTGCCGTAAAAACTTGTCGGACAGTTCTTTTGTATGGGCTTGGTAGGTTAAACCCAGCAATAGGGATAATGTGGTGAGTTTGAGTAAGCGGTTCATGATAGTTTTCCACAAGATAGAGGAATTAATGTAAGAAGTTGGGTCAGTTAATACTACTTTAGTCTTTGCGTTGTTCAGATAATGTACGAATGATATATAGATTTTTCTGTACGACAGCTAATTGCTGCTGAGCTTCTTGCTGTTTGCGGGCTAAACGGCTGCGGATTGTGTCGCTGTTTTTGAGTGTTTGTAGCTGTTGTTTCAGTTGAGCAATTTCTGCCAACAATATTTCCCGCCGCCACTGAAGGTATGTGATGGTATCCTGTAATTGCTGTTGCTCGAAAGCCGTTATTTTTGCTTGTAAAGCCTGCCAAGCTTTGGGCTGGTGTTTTGGTGGAAGCGCAAGTTTGTAGCTCAAACGAACACATGCCCGCCCGCATTGCGGACAATACACCTGATCCGAGCGGGTTTTAGGTTGGCGTTGTGCGGTGAGGCAGTGGAAGCAAACATGGTTAGTGTTGGAAGGCATGATACTAAGCGAGTAGATGAGAACAGGATTTCATTATAAAAATGGCCGTCTGAAACTTGTCAGACGGCCATTTATGGGCTTAACCCAAAGCCTTGCGCGCACCGGCAAACAGGCGGTACCAGCCGGAGAGTTCGCTGTCTTTCCATTCATCGGGATGCCAGCTCATTTGCGCGGTGCGGTACACGCGCTCGGGGTGGGGCATCATGATGGTGACGCGGCCGTCAGTGTTGGTGACACCGGCGATACCTTGCGGCGAACCGTTGGGGTTGAGCGGGTAGGCTTGGGTTACCGCGCCGGTGCCGTCGATATATTGCAGCGCAACCGCCAAATCGGCCGGTACTTGGCCGCCGTGCAAGGCGAAATCGGCACGGCCTTCGCCGTGACTGACCACCACCGGCAGGCTGCTGCCCTGCATTCCGGCCAGAATCAGCGAGGGCGATTTGGGCACGGTGACCATGCTCAAGCGGGCTTCAAACTGCTCGCTGGCGTTGCGTTTGAACTTCGGCCAGTTTTGCGTACCCGGGATGATTTCGGCCAGGTTGCTCACCATTTGGCAGCCGTTGCAGACGCCCAAGGTTAAGGTGTCTTGGCGGGCAAAGAAGGCGGCGAATTGGTCGCGCAATTCGGGGTGGAACAGAATGGATTTCGCCCAGCCTTCGCCTGCACCCAAAACGTCGCCGTAGCTGAAGCCGCCGCAGGCTGCCAGCATTTTGAAGTCGGCCAGCTTCACGCGGCCGGCCATCAGGTCGGACATGTGCACGTCGTAGGCATCAAAACCGGCGCGGGTAAAGGCGGCGGCCATTTCCACCTGCCCGTTCACGCCTTGCTCGCGCAATACGGCGATTTTGGGTTGGGCGCCGCGGTTGATAAACGGTGCGGCGAGATCTTCTTTTAAGTCAAATGTCAAATCGAGATCGGAAGAGC
>CALFOA010000050.1 GCA_937919795.1 uncultured Neisseria sp. | reverse complement strand
TGCGCGCGGCCGAGCTGGAAGGCAAGTTTGCCGAATACGACGGCTACACCGCCGAAGCGCGCGCCGCCGAATTGCTGAGCGGCGTGGGCATTGAAGAAGCGCTGCACAACGCGCTAATGAGCGAAGTCGCCCCCGGCTTCAAACTGCGCGTATTGCTGGCGCAGGCGCTGTTTTCCAAGCCTGATGTGTTGCTGCTCGATGAGCCGACCAATAACTTGGACATCAATACCATCCGCTGGCTCGAAGGCGTGTTGAACCAATACGATTCCACCATGATCATCATCTCGCACGATCGCCACTTCTTAAACGAAGTGTGTACCCACATGGCCGACGTCGATTACAACAACATCACCATCTATCCCGGTAATTACGACGACTACATGCTCGCATCCGCCCAATCGCGCGAACGAGCGATGAAAGACAACGCCAAGGCCAAAGAAAAACTGCAAGAGTTGCAAGAGTTTGTGGCACGTTTCTCGGCCAACAAATCCAAAGCCCGCCAAGCCACCAGCCGTTTGAAACAGGCCGACAAAATCAAATCGGAAATGGTAGAAGTGAAACCTTCTACCCGCCAAAATCCGTATATCCGCTTTGAAATGGACGAAAAATCCAAGCTGCACCGCCAAGCGGTGGAAGCCGAAGGTTTGGCCAAATCATTTGAACAAAAACTTTTTGAAAAACTGGGCTTTGTGCTGGATGCCGGCGAGCGTTTGGCGGTCATCGGCCCGAATGGCGCCGGTAAATCCACCCTACTGAAACTGTTGGCCGGCGCATTTGATCCCGCTTATTCCGGCGGTATCGAACCCGATGCCGGCAAAATCAAATGGGCGGAAAAAGCTAGTGTCGGCTATTACCCGCAAGACCACGAAAACGATTTCGATGTCGATATGAACCTCACCGAATGGATGCGCCAATGGGGCCAAGAAGGTGACGACGAACAAGTGATTCGCGGTACCCTTGGCCGCCTGCTGTTCGGCAGTAACGACGTAGTGAAACAGGTTCAAGTATTATCCGGTGGCGAAAAAGGCCGTATGCTCTACGGCAAGCTGATTTTGCAAAAACCGAACGTGTTGATTATGGACGAGCCGACTAACCACATGGACATGGAAAGCATCGAGTCGCTCAATATGGCGCTGGAAAAATACAAAGGCACGCTGATTTTTGTATCGCACGACCGCCAGTTCGTTTCCTCGCTGGCCACCCAGATTATCGAATTGGACGGCAGAGGCGGCTACGAACATTATCTGGGCGATTACGAAAGTTATTTGGATAAAAAAGGTTTGGTGTAACTAGCCGAATCAATAAGCCGGGCGGTTGCCCGGTTTGTTTTATTCAATACTTTGAAAACAAGGAAGTTGCGATGACTAGCCGCTCGGATCAGAATCAGGATGAAGCCAGCCGCTTATTGCAGGAGCTGGCACTGAACAAGGAAATACTAAACTGGCCCATGATGTTGCCACGCGCCTCGGTGTCTCGGCACTGGTTGTGGCCGTTGAAGTTGTGGTTGTCGATAGCCGCCGTTTGGCTGGTGGCGGCGTGGTTTCTGCCTATGCCTTATATTGAGTGGGCTTATTTTGGCTGGGTACTATTTGCCGGTACACACGGCATATTGCATCTGCGGTTTCATTCCCAACAACGCTATCTCGCCGAGTTTTCATCTGAAGGTTGGCAATATGATGCGGTTGCGCAGGTTTTGCGCCAGCTGGAAAACGGTAAACCTCTGCGCGAACTGCCTATTCAAGCAGCGGATCAGTTGCTGATTTATCCCATACGGAGTCGTGCGTGGGGTCGTATATTAATGTTGGAATACCGAAGGCCTTATCCGGCACAACCAGTCGAATTAACGATGCTGCCGTACAGCCGCCGCGCAGATGATGCCGATTTTCGCGCTTTTGCCGGCCATTTAGCTGAATTGATGGGGATAACCTTAGAAGATACTTTATAAGCAATAGAAAAATAAAATGCCTGTCTGAAAAATATTTTCAGACAGGCATTTCTTCGTTTAAGTTACTGATTGATGATTATTCAAACACCAGCTTATCGCTATCCGCTTTGACATGGATGCTACTGTCGGGCTGATATGCACCTTCCAACAGTTTGATAGACAACGGATTTTCAATATCGGCCTGAATCGCGCGTTTCAGCGGGCGGGCGCCGTACACCGGATCGAAACCGGCTTGGGCTATCACATCCAGCGCCGCATCGTCCACCTGCAAATGCAGGTTCATGGTTTCGAGGCGTTTTTTCAGGCTTTCAAGCTGGATGCGGGCGATGTTGCGGATATTGGCCTGATCCAAGCCGTGGAACACCACCACCTCGTCGATACGGTTGATCATTTCGGGGCGGAAATGCTCTTTCACATCTTCCATCACCACTTCTTTCACCGCTTCGTAATCGGTGGTGCCGAGCCGCTGGATGTGTTGGCTGCCGATATTGGAAGTCATCACAATCACGGTATTTTTGAAGTCTACCGTGCGGCCTTGGCCGTCGGTAAGGCGGCCGTCGTCGAGCACTTGCAGCAGAATGTTGAACACGTCGGGGTGGGCTTTTTCCACTTCGTCGAGCAGAATCACGCTGTACGGTTTGCGGCGCACTTGTTCGGTGAGGTAGCCGCCTTCTTCGTAGCCGACATATCCCGGCGGCGCGCCGATTAAGCGGGCGACGGCGTGTTTTTCCATGTATTCCGACATATCGATGCGGATTAAATGCTCTTCGCTGTCAAACAAGAAGCTCGCCAAGGCTTTGCACAATTCGGTTTTACCCACGCCGGTGGGGCCTAAAAACAGGAAGCTGCCGTAAGGTTTATTGGGGTCGGCCAAGCCGCTGCGGCTGCGGCGGATGGCGTTGGAAACCGCGCGCACGGCTTGGTCTTGCCCGACCACGCGGTTATGCAGCACTTCTTCCATTTTCAACAGCTTATCGCGCTCGCCTTCCATCATTTTGGCGACCGGAATACCGGTCATGCGCGAAACGATTTCGGCTACTTCGTCGGCGCCCACTTTGGTGCGGAACAGTTTATTGGTCTGCGGCGCTTCGGGGTTGCTTTCAATCGCGTTCAACTGTTCGGCGAGCTTCGGCAATTCGCCGTATTCCAATTCGGATGCGCGGGCAAAATCACCTTGGCGCTTGGCCTGCTCGATTTTCACCTTGATATCGTCGATTTGTTTTTTGATGTCGGCGGTACCGGCAGAAGAAGCTTTTTCCGCTTTCCAGATTTCGTCCAAATCGGCGTATTCTTTTTGCAGACCGGCGATTTCTTCGTCGATCAGTTCTAGGCGTTTTTTGCTGGCGTCGTCGCTTTCTTTCTCAACGTGCATGCGCTCCATTTTTAATTGGATGATGCGGCGGTCGAGTTTGTCCATCTGCTCGGGCTTGGAATCCAATTCCATTTTGATGCGGCTGGCCGCTTCATCAATCAAATCAATGGCTTTATCGGGCAGGAAGCGATCGGTAATGTAGCGGTTGCTCAACTCGGCAGCGGCGACGATGGCGGGGTCGGTGATGTCGATTTCATGGTGGATTTCGTAACGCTCCTGCAAACCGCGCAGAATGGCAATGGTATCTTCCACGCTCGGTTCGCCCACCAATACTTTTTGGAAGCGGCGCTCTAAGGCGGCATCTTTTTCGATGTATTGGCGGTATTCATCTAAAGTGGTGGCGCCGAGGCAGTGCAACTCGCCGCGTGCCAGCGCGGGTTTGAGCATATTGCCGGCATCCATCGCGCCGTCGGCTTTGCCTGCGCCTACCAGTGTGTGAATTTCGTCGATAAAAATCAGCGTGTTGCCATCGTCTTTGGCCAAGTCGTTCAACACCGCTTTTAAGCGTTCTTCAAATTCGCCGCGGTATTTGGCACCGGCAATTAGCGCGGCCAAGTCGAGCACCAGCAGGCGTTTGTTGCGCAGGCTTTCGGGCACTTCGCCGTCGACAATACGTTGCGCCAAGCCTTCTACGATGGCGGTTTTGCCTACACCCGGTTCACCAATCAACACGGGGTTGTTTTTGGTGCGACGTTGCAAGACCTGAATGGCACGGCGGATTTCGTCGTCACGGCCGATTACCGGGTCGAGCTTGCCTTCGCGGGCGCGCTGGGTTAAATCGAGGGTATATTTTTTCAGCGCTTCGCGTTGGTCTTCGGCGTTCGGGTTATCCACAGCGGCTCCTCCGCGTACCGCATCGATGGCGGCGTTGATGTTTTGTTCGGTGGCACCGGCGTTTTTCAGGATTTTGCCGGTGGTGTCGTTTTGCTGCACCAGCGCCAGCGGAAACAGTTCGCTGGCGATATA
>CALFOA010000049.1 GCA_937919795.1 uncultured Neisseria sp. | reverse complement strand
TCAAAGAGAACGATTTTGTAAGCCGCTAAAGCGGCAACAGAATCGGTTTCGTACTCACTGTAATGCCTACAGCTCGCTGCCTTGTATCAGTTCTTTATTACTTGCACTATATTTCCACTCAAATGTACCAACGTCTGCTACCAATACAAAAACTTTATGACAGATAATATTTATCTACCATAAAGTTTAGTTGAGGGTTTACGACAAAACACCGTTTGAGATCAGTATTTCACCAATACTGCCCCCCAAGCAAAACCGCCGCCAATGCCTTCCAGCATCAGAGTTTGGCCGCGTTTGATTTGCCCGGCTTTAATGGCGGTATCCATCGCCAGCGGAATGGATGCCGCTGAGGTATTACCATGATCCTGCACGGTCAGCACCACACGATCCATGCTGATGCCCAGATGCTTAGCCGTGCTGTCGATAATCCGCTTATTAGCCTGATGTGGAACCAACCAATCGACTTCATCCGCGCTCATACCCGCTTCATGCAATACATCTTCCGCTGCCTGAGCCAATGTTTTCACTGCAAATTTAAATACGGCTTGACCATCCATTTTCAAAAATGGTGAGCCGACAATTTCGCCATTGGCCATTTGAGCAGGCACTTTCAGCATATCAAGATAGTTGCCGTCAGCCTGCAATTTGCTGTGAATAATGCCCGGCTCATCTGATGCACCCAACACCACCGCACCGGCACCGTCGCCGAACAATACGCAGGTAGTACGGTCGCTCCAGTCCATAATCCGGCTGAACACTTCGGCACCAATCACCAACGCTTTTTTCGACATTCCGCTTTTGATATAAGCATTGGCGGTGCTGATGGCATACATAAAGCCCGCGCAAACCGCCTGTACGTCGAATGCCGGGCAACCGCCTACGCCGAGTTTGTGCTGAACCATAGTGGCGGTAGCGGGAAACTGCATATCGGGCGTGGCGGTGGCGACGATAATCAGATCGATTTCAGAAGCCTCCACACCAGCATCCGCCAGCGCAGCTTTGGCCGCCTGTACGGCCAGATCACTGGTTTTTTCATCATCAGCGGCGATATGGCGGTTTTTAATACCGGTGCGGGTATAAATCCATTCATCGGAGGTATCGACAAATTTAGCCAAATCTTCGTTGCTGACGCGGTTGGCGGGCAGATAACTGCCCGTTCCAAGAATTTTTGCATACTGCATGGCTAGCGGCCTTTATGGGTTTTCATTTTAGAATAATCGCATTGTATTCAATCTATAAGATTCACTCAATCAAAATCAATACACCGTCTGAGCGCTTAACTTCTCAGACGGTGCCTGCTTGAGGAATGCTTAACCGATATTATCGGCGATGGCGGTTTGCTCCGCTTCAATTTTCTGCTCGGCCAATACTGCTAGCTGAGCAGCAACGCCCTGCTCGATTTTAGCCAAACTATCCGCTTTGGCTTCGTGGTAGGCTTCTTCCAGCGCATAGCTGAAGCCGATGGCATCGGTGCCGCCATGGCTTTTCACCACTACACCGCGCAAACCTAGGAAAATTGCTCCGTTGAAACGGCGCGGGTCAAAGCGGTTTTTCAAGCCTTTGAGCGAAGGCATAGCCAGTAATGCGGCCATTTTACTCAGCAAACTGCCTTTAATTTCGTTTTTCAACTCACTACCGAGAAATTTCACTGCACCTTCCATGGTTTTCAACGCAATATTGCCGACAAAACCGTCGGCCACTACCACGTCCACATCATCACGAAAAACGCCGTTACCCTCTACGTTGCCGATAAAATTCAGCTTACTGGCCTTCAATAGTTTGAAAGTTTGCTTGACGGTATCCGTACCCTTAATGTCTTCTGTGCCAACATTCAAGAGGCCGATACGCGGCTGGCCGCGATCGGGATAGAGGGCGTGTACCAATTCTCCACCGAGTACGGCAAACTGTACCAGCTGATCCGGTGTGCAATCGACATTACCGCCCAAATCCAACATCAGTGTCATGTGATTGCCTTGAGAGGGAAGGAATTTGGCAATTGCCGGCCGCTCGATGCCGGGAATGGTTTTCAACACAAAACGTGCAGTCGCCATCAGCGCGCCGGTATTGCCAGCCGAGATGGCGGCTTGTGCCTGCCCTTCTTTCACTTGGTTAATCGCCACCCGCATGGAAGAATCTTTTTTATTTTTCAGAGCCAGTTGTGGCGCTTCGTCCATTTCCACTACTTGGCTGGCGTGGATGATGTCGATGCGATCCATCGGCGCTTGTGCGGCAGTCAGCGCAGATTTTACTTGCGATTCATCGCCCACCATCATCAGGCGTACATCGGTTTTTTGCTGTAAAAACGCGATGGCTCCGGGAACGGTAACCTCCAGCCCCGCATCTCCGCCCATCGCATCTACTGCCAATGTAATCATCTATACTGCCTCCATTACGCTCAATCAAAACCAGACAGTATGCCTGTCTGAAAAATCGGTATTGCTACTTTGAAATGCTTTGCCGCCTGCTTCAGACAGGCATTACGCCAGATAGTGCCGCACACAAGCCATTAATCAATGTATTTGTCTGCTGCCCAGCCGACCGATGCGGCCAAACGATTGTGTTCGTCAATATCTTCCGCATCCCAAGGATAATTGATCCAGGCATCGCCCAAGGTAATGCCGCTGAAATAAGGCAGGCCTTCCGGCAACTTACCTTTTTTCGGCTTGATTTTTTCATGCAACACCGCCACGCCGATGGTACCGAACGACGCTTTTTGCAATTCATTCAACACAAATTCCAGCGTGACCCGGCTGTCGTCCACCTCGTCTACCACCAGAATATTGCGGCCGACCAATACATCCGGCAGAGGATCGAGCCATTGCACTTTG
>CALFOA010000048.1 GCA_937919795.1 uncultured Neisseria sp. | reverse complement strand
CCTTCAAAATCCGCCGGAGTATGGCTGTCGGCCACGCCCATCGCCCATTCCAATTCCGGGTAGCTCGCGCCCATCTGCTGTTCGTCGGTACGCTCGCCGTCCCACAAACCATCGGTCGGCACCGCTTCCTGAATCGACTGAATCACCGCCAATTCCTTGGCTAATTCATATACTTGGCTTTTCAACAAATCGGCAATCGGGCTAATATCCACCCCGCCGTCACCGTATTTGGTGAAAAAGCCCACGCCGAAATCTTCCACCTTATTACCGGTACCCGCCACCAACAAGCCGTTGGTTTGGCCGTAGTAATACAGCGTGAGCATACGCAGGCGCGAGCGGCTGTTGGCCAGCGCCAGCTGGCGCACTTCTTCCGCGCTACCATCGCCCGCCACCGTTTGCTCGAACTGCTCAAAAGTCGGCGTTAAATCCACGCTCAAGCCGCGCACATTGGTGAAACGGCTTTGCAAATCGGCTATATGCGCTTGCGCACGGTTCACCTGATCAGCTTTCTGGCGAATCGGCATTTCCAGCAACAACACATCCAACCCGGTTTTCGCCGCGAGAACTGACACCACCGCCGAATCAATGCCGCCGGAAACGCCCACCACAAAACCTTTCACGCGCGCGCGCTCGGCGTATTCCTTCATCCAGTTCACAATATGCTCAATCACCGCTTGAGTTTGCATGGTTTATCCTTTAATCAAAATAAAATTTTAAAATTAGTATATTAATATAACGCACAAATGCCTGTCTGAAAACGAACGAAGTGAGTTTCTGCGAAGCTAAAACGAACGAAGTGAGTTTCTGCGAAGCTAAAACAAGCGTAGCGAGTTTCTGCGAAGCTAAACCGTTTCTGTTAAAATTTGCTGAAAAACGCTTTGAATAAAAGGAAGCCACCATGTGGTTGGACGTTCTCAACATTACCGCGCCGTTATTTATGCTGATAGGCTTGGGCTATTTCTCGGTGCGTATCAACCTGTTCCAACAAGCGGAACTGCAAGGTACTGCTAAGTTTGTGATGCGCATCGGCCTGCCCGCGCTGATTTTCAACTCCATTGCCGGCCAGCCGTTGAATCAGGTATTTAACCCCGCTTATGTGGCGGGTTATGGCAGCGCTTCGCTGGTGGTGTTTGCGATTGGCTATCTGGTTAGTCGCCACATCAGAAAAGAAACCGGCAGTGCAACGGCGGTTAACGCGCTGGGCGTGTCGCTGTCCAATACCGGTTTTATCGGCTATCCGCTGCTGGCGATGACCTTGGGCAGCAGCGAAGCGGGACAATATTTGGTGATGAATATTTTGATTGAAAACGTGATGATTCTACCCTTGTTTTTTATCATTGCCGATGCGGCACAGCAAAGCGGTAAAAATTGGCGGGAAAACCTGTTGGGCATCATCAAAAACCTGGCAAAAAACCCAATTATCCTTGCCATCAGCATCAGCATCCTAATTGCGCTGTTACAGCTTCCCATTCCTACCGCCATCGCCAAAACCGCCAACCTACTTTCCACTGCCGCCGCGCCGGTCGCCTTGTTTGTGATTGGCGGCGGGTTGGCCGGTTTAAAATTACAAGGCAAACTGCCGGACTTAATCGGCATTGCACTGGGCAAAACGGTACTGTTCCCTGCTCTGGTCTCTTTGGGGCTGTGGCTGGCCGATGCGTCCGCACAAACCATTTTCGCCGGCGCTCTGCTCTCCTGTGTGCCGATGGCCAGTATGTATCCGTTGCTGGCAATGCAGTATGGCCATCAACAGCGTGGCAGTGCCGCCATGTTGGTGACCACTTGCTTTTCCTTTTTCAGCATTTCTTTGGTTTTGCTGATCGGCAAAGCCAACGGCTTTTAAACACTCCTAGAAATCCTTATGAAATCCGAACTGAATACCGCCATCCGCAAACAAACCCGCTATGCTTTTGCCGCCATCGGGCTGATGCTGTTGGTTTTCCTGTTAATCATCATATTGAGCACCGTCCCGCTCGGCATTCCGCTGCCGACCTTAAACACGGTTGTGATCGCGCTGATTTACCTATTGGGCGGTTTGGCCGCCGTTGGCGCGTTTTTCAGCATGCGCGTGGCGCAGTTACGCAAACAACTCAACAAATGATTTTCCTCATCAACCGAGAACACCATGAAACACCCTTTACCCGATGAAATCCGTTTAAACGAAGCCAAAAACGCGCTCAAACTGCAATACGGCAATGAAGAAAAAACGCTGCCGGCCGAATTTCTGCGCGTTTATTCACCCAGCGCCGAAGTACGCGGCCATGCGCCCGGCCAGGAAGTGCTGCAAACCGGCAAACAAGACGTTACCATCAGCGACCTCGAACCCGCCGGCCACTATGCGCTGAAAATCAGCTTTTCAGACGGGCATAACAGCGGCCTTTACGATTGGGACTATCTGTATCAATTGGCGCATGAATACGATACAATGTGGAGCGATTATTTACGCCATTTGGCCGAGGCAGGAGCCTCGCGCCAAGCTTGAACCAATATTCCAGCGGCGGCAGAAACCTCCTGCTTCTTTCGCCCCGATATCCAGAGAAAGCCTGCATCATGAGCGACAACAAAACCCATTTTGGCTACCAAACCGTTGATGAAAACGAAAAAGCCGGCAAAGTGGCCGGTGTATTCCATTCCGTCGCCCAAAATTACGACATTATGAATGATGTGATGTCCGGCGGCCTGCACCGCGTCTGGAAACATTTCACCATCAATACCGCGCCGCTGAAAAAAGGCGATAAAGTGCTCGATATTGCCGGCGGCACCGGCGACTTATCGCGCGGCTGGGCGAAACGGGTCGGCAAACAAGGCGAAGTGTGGCTCACCGACATCAATTCCTCCATGCTCACCGTCGGCCGCGACCGCCTGCTCAACGAAGGCCTGATTCTGCCGGTATCGCTGGCTGATGCCGAAAAACTGCCGTTCCCGGATAATTATTTCAATCTGGTTTCCGTGTCGTTCGGCCTGCGCAACATGACCCACAAAGACACCGCGCTCAAAGAAATGTACCGCGTGTTAAAACCCGGCGGTACTTTGTTGGTGTTGGAATTTTCCAAAGTCTACAAACCACTCTCGCCGGTGTACGACATTTATTCCTTCAAGCTGTTGCCACTGATGGGCAAATTCATCGCCAAAGACGCCGAAAGCTATCAATATCTGGCCGAATCCATCCGCATGCACCCCGATCAGGAAACCCTCAAGCAAATGATGCTCGATGCCGGTTTCGATGCAGTGGATTACCACAACATGACCGGCGGCATCGTCGCTCTGCATAAAGGTGTGAAATTCTAACGGTTGCCATATCACAAATGCCTGTCTGAAAAAGCCAAAATTTTTTCAGACAGGCATTTATTGTAGTTCGACATATTGTCATCCGAAGCATCATCCGCTATGATTTCGCCCATTTACTTTTACTTTTATTTTCAACTACTACTCCCCCGTTAAAGGACAATCATGTTGCATAAAACCGCCCTGCTGGCCGCCCTCTCCTCAGCCTTATTACTGGGCGCCTGCGCCAAAGGCGAACAGCAAAGCACTGCTTCGGCCAGCGCCACCCCCGCTGCGACCGACAAAACCTATATCGTCGCCACCGATGCTTCTTATGCACCGTTTGAATACATGGAAGGCAACCAAGTGGTCGGCTTCTCACACGACATCCTGAAAGCCGCTGGTGAAAAAGAAGGCATTAAACTGAATTTCGTTAACACCCCGTTCGAGGGTATTTTCGCCAACGTCGAAAAAGGCGACAGCGACATTGCATTGGCCAGCATCACGATCACCGACGAGCGTAAACAGAGAGTCGATTTTTCCGATCCCTATTTTGAAGCCACTCAAATGATTGTCACCGCCGAAAAAGGCAGCGACGTTAAATCGTTTAAAGAGCTGAAATCACGCAGCGTATCGGTACAAAACGGTACCACCGCCGATTTGATTCTACAGGATTTGCAAGGCAAAAACAGCGGCACCATCAAGCGCTTCGAAACCATGCCCTTGGCCTTTAAAGAGCTGATCAGCGGCGGTGTAGACGCTACCGTAGGCGATAACGGTGTGGTACAAAACTTTGTGGCCAACAATCCGAATGTTAAACTCAATACCTTGGTTGATCCGGAATTCCCGAAAGAGCAATACGGCTTCGCTTTCCGTAAAAACCGCAGCGACGATTTACGCGAAAAAATCAATAAAGGCCTAGCTACCATCAAAGCTGACGGTACCTATGCCCAAATTGAAGCGAAATGGTTTAACAAAGGC
>CALFOA010000047.1 GCA_937919795.1 uncultured Neisseria sp. | reverse complement strand
CTAGTATTTTATAAGCGATAAAGAGCCGGAATCCTAAACAGGATTCCGGCTTGTTTATTTGTGTAATCTTTTTCAGACAGGCATTTGCTGGGAGCGCGGGCGGCTCGCCCGCATTTGCCTTCAGGGCAAATTGAAAAGTGCGGGTTAAGTATTGATTGGGTTTCAACCGTTGAAGTATGTTGCTTGCCTGCGGGCGAGCCGCCCGCAGGCAAGCAAATGCCTGTCTGAAAACAATACGCCATACTCAAGGAAAAGCCCGAGTATGGCGTTGTGCTTTAAATCTTACAGCTTAATTAACGGCGACGCACCACCTGCCAAGCTCTGCCCAGATAAGCCACGCTGGCGAAGCCGCTCCATACGTGTACCATGCGGGTGAACGGGAAGATCAGGAAGAAGGTCATGCCCATAAAGATGTGCAGTTTGAACAAGATGTTCACGTCTGCCAGAAATTCGGGGGCGGCACCGCGGAAGGTAACGATATGCTGCGCCCACTGCATCAGTTTCACCATTTCATGGCCGTCGGTATGGCCGAGGCTGACAAAAATGGTAGAGATACCGAGCAATAAGGTAGCCAGAATCCACAGCAATACCAGTTTGTCGCGCCAAGTGCTGTTAGCGGCCAAGCGCTCGCTTTGGAAGCGGCGTTTGAGCAGAATCAGCAGGCCTGCCAAGGTAATCAAACCGAATACGCCGCCGGCGACGATGGCCACCATTTGCTTGGCGCTGTGGCTCACGCCCAGTAAGTCCCAAAACCACAACGGGCTGAGCAGGCCGACTAGGTGGCCGAAGAAGATGGACAAAATGCCGACGTGAAACAGGATATTACCCAAGCGCAGTTGGCCGTCGTGCAGGATTTGGCTGGAATCGCTTTTCCACGAATATTGTTCGCGGTCGAAGCGCACCAAGCTGCCGAATAGGAACACGGCCAGGCAGATATAGGGGTAAATACCGAAAAAGAATTGGTTGAAGGTGTTCATGACACTGCTCCTTTTTGCGCTGTATAAGCGTTTTTAGGATAAAACTGTACGGTTTCGATGCTGGGTTTCAGCAGCGGCTCCACGCCGGAAACATCGGGGCCGAAGGTTTCCATCGCTTCGTCCATATCGCGCACCGGCGGCTCGATTAAGGGCTGCGGCACCACCGGGCTGAGCGCCACCACGCCTTGCAGCAGCGCGGCATAAGGCGAGCCGCTGTCTTGCAGTTTGCCGCCGATATGGGCAATCACATGCACGGCGTCGCCGAGCAGTTTTTGCGCGTGTTCAGACGGCACTTGCGACAAGAATTCAAGCAAGGCGGGCAGGTAATCCGGTAATTCTTCGTTGCCCAATTCAAAGCCGTGGCGGCGGTATTCTTCCAGTAAATCCACCATCGCGCTGCCGCGGTCGCGGTCTTCACCGTACACATGCTCGAAGATATACAACGCGTGTTTGCGGTTGCGGTCGAAGGTGGCGACGTAGTTTTCCTGTATTTCGCGCAGGCTTTGGCTGTTTAAATAATCCAGAAAACCTTGCAAGGCCGGCTGTTGTGCTTTCAATTCCGGCCATTCGTTTAAGGCCGTCTGAAACTCGGGCAGCGCTTCAAGCAATTCGGCTTCGGGATAACACAGCAGCGCGGAAAACCATTGATAAACAGGATTGGCGCTCATCAGCGTACCCCTTTCTCACGGTTTTCTTCGGCATCTTTGCGCAAGCCGTGGAACACAATCGGCGTGCCTTTGCGTTTGCCGAACAGGCTCTCTTCGCTTTCGCCGCCGGAGCAGCCGTTGCCGAAGGTGAAGCCGCAGGAAGATTTGTCGCCGAAGCTGTTTTCCACCATTTCTTTGTGCGAAGTGGGGATCACAAAGCGGTCTTCGTAATTGGCAATCGCCATAATCTGGTACATCTCTTCCACCATTTCGGGGGTGAGGCCGGTGCCGTCCAGCGTTTGCGCCAGCGTTTCGCCGTGTACCACCTGGCCGCGTTTGAAACGGCGCATCGCAATCATGCGTTCGAGCGCGAGTTTGATCGGCTCTACTTTACCGGCGGTGAGCAGGTTGGCCAGATAACGCAGCGGAATCCGCATTTCGTCCACGCTCGGGATGATGCCGTTTTCGCCCACCAAGCCGTTTTCGATGGCTGATTGAATCGGCGACAGCGGCGGGATGTACCACACCATCGGCAGCGTACGGTATTCGGGGTGCAGCGGGAAAGCCACTTTCCATTCCATCGCCATTTTGTACACCGGCGACTGCTTGGCCGCATCCAGCCAGCTTTGGCTGATGCCTTGTTTCAGAGCTTCGCGTTGTACTTCCGGATCGTGCGGATTCAGGAACAAGCCCAATTGCGATTCATACAAATCCTGCGGGTTTTCGATTGAAGCGGCCTGCTCGATTTTATCGGCGTCATACAGCAATACGCCCAGATAACGGATACGGCCGACGCAGGTTTCGGAACACACGGTAGGCTGGCCGCCTTCGATACGCGGATAGCAGAAGGTGCATTTTTCCGCCTTGCCGCTGGTCAGTT
>CALFOA010000046.1 GCA_937919795.1 uncultured Neisseria sp. | reverse complement strand
GTTTCGCTGATGTCTTCATTCAAACCGCTTCCGCTCACCACAAACTGCTTCACCTTGCCCGCGTGCCATAACTCTAACGCCGCTTCGAGGCGGTAGCGGTAATAGCGGTTCAATGCTTGTTGTTCACCTAAATATTTAGCGGTACCCAGCAGCAAAGCATAATCACAGACAGGCATGGCTTGTACTTCTTGATAACACAAGCGACGGGCTTTAAACGAAATCCAGACTTCGGCCGCTATCAAAATCAACAGCAGGCCGGCGGCAAACAGCAGTAACAGGGTAAAAACGATCTGCATACGCCGGCTTTCTTGAGTTTAACGCCGGTTTAGCGGCACAGACCGGTAAATACGTCGAAATAAGTCGGGAAGGTTTTGTGGGTGCATTTCGGGTCATTGATGATCACCGGTACGCCCAATAAGGAAACCAGCGAGAAACACATCGCCATACGGTGGTCATCGTAAGTATCGATGCGGGCATCGGCGATTAACTCTGCGGGCGGCGTGATGTGGATGGCTTCTTCCTCTTCTACCACGGTGGCACCGACTTTACGTAATTCGTTCGCCATTGCGGCAATACGATCGGTTTCTTTCACCCGCCAAGAGCCGATATTACGCAGCGAGCAGGTCGCGCCGGTGGCCAATGCTACCACGCCTAAGGTCATCGCTGCATCGGGAATGTGGTTGGCATCCAAATCAAACGGCAGGATTTTTTGCCCGGCCGCGCGGGAAACCTCAATGAAGTCTTCGCCCCATACCACGGTGGCACCGATTTTTTCCAGTTCGGCGGCAAACGCCACATCGCCCTGAATCGCATTTTTACCCAAGCCGCTCACCCGAATCGGTACGCCCGCCAATAAACCGGCGGCCAAGAAGTAAGAGGCGCTGGAAGCGTCGCCTTCCACATGCAGCGTTTGCGGGGCATGGTAGCGCGCATCAGCGGGCAGGTAGAAGGTTTGGTAATCTTGGTTTTCGACGTTTACCCCGAATTTCGCCATCAGATTCAAGGTGATGTCGATATAGGGTTTGGAAATCAACTCGCCCACGACTTTGATGGTAAACGCTTCGCCGCTGAGCGGCAGCGCCATCAATAATGCAGTGAGAAACTGGCTGGAAACATTGCCTTTTACCGGTATCACGCGGGTATCGTTGTCGCGCCATTCGCCGATGTGCAGCGGCGGAAAACCGGGATTGCCTAAGTAATCGATGTCGGCACCGGCAATGCGCAGCGCGTCCACCAAATCGCCAATCGGCCGCTCGTGCATCCGCGCCACGCCGTGCAGATGGTAATCGCCGCCCAATAAGGCCAGCACGGCGGTTAGCGGGCGGAAGGCGGTACCGGCGTTGCCGAGAAATAAGTCGGCACTTTTATTCGGAAACGCGCCGCTGCTGCCGTGCACGATTAAGCTGTTTGCATCGCCGCTGATGCGTACGCCCAAGGTATCTAGCGCTTCCAACATGCGGTCGGTATCATCCGATTTTAATAAGGACTTGATTTCGCAAGTGTTGTCGGCCAAGGCAGCCAGCAGTAAAGTACGGTTGCTGATGCTTTTGGAGCCGGGCAGCGCCACGGTGCCGGGTTGCAGGGTATGGGCGGGTAAACGGATGGAATCGGTCATGCTGAATAGGGCTGGAGTTGGTAAACAAGACTTGCTATTATGCCAACTATTTTCAGATTAAGGAATCTTAAGGAATCAATATGGGAAAACAGCGGGTAATCGCGATAGACGGGCCGAGTGCATCCGGCAAAGGCACGGTGGCTTCAAGAGTAGCGGCAGCCTTGGGTTGGGATTATCTCGATTCCGGCGCGCTGTACCGGCTAACCGCTCTATATGCCCAGCAACAGGGTGCAGATTGGGCGGACGAAGCGGCGGTAGCTGAATTGGCGGCTAAACTGCCGGCGGTGTTTGAGGGCGACAAGATTTTGCTAAACGGGCAAGATGTCAGCCAAGCCATCCGCAGCGAAGCCATCGGCATGGGTGCATCAACGGTGGCGGCATTGCCCGCGGTGCGCACCGCTTTATTGCAACGCCAACGCGATTTTCTCACTGAGTGCGGCTTGGTAGGCGACGGGCGCGATATGGGTTCGGTGGTGTTTCCCGATGCCTGTCTGAAAATCTTTTTAACCGCCAGCGCAGAAGTGCGCGCCCAACGTCGCGCCCGCCAGTTGGGATTATCTATCGAAGGTGAAGCGTATCAGCGTATCTTGGCTGACATCCGTGCCCGCGACGAGGCTGACAGTCGCCGTGCCGTAGCGCCGTTGCGCCAATTGCCCGATGCTTATTTACTGGATACATCTGAACTCAGTATCGAAGAATCGGTAAAAAAAGTACTTGATTGGTATGAAAAAAAATAAATCTGCTGTATAATTCATGCCCTATGGTTCAGGCGGCTGAAATAGCCGTCTGAATGTTTTCTATTTTTCCACTTGTTTAGCTAGGGAAAACAAGTGTTTGCCAACCTAAACCCCGCACTCCTTAGCGGTGCAGCGAAAGAAATACCTGAACATGGAAAATTTTGCCCAGTTATTGGAAGAATATTCAGCCGTACAAGAAATGAACCAAGGTGAAGTGATTACCGCCGAAGTTGTCGCTATTGAAGACAAATTCGTGGTAGTAAATGCTGGCCTGAAATCAGAATCTCTGATCGATATCAACGAATTCAAAAACGCCCAAGGCGAATTGGAAGTTAAAGTCGGTGATTTTGTAACGGTGACCATCGAATCAGTAGAAAACGGTTTCGGCGAAACCAAACTGTCTCGCGAGAAAGCCAAACGCGCGGCCGATTGGATTACCTTGGAAGAAACCATGGAAAACGGCGATATCCTGTCCGGCGTGATCAATGGCAAAGTCAAAGGCGGTCTGACCGTAATGATCAACAGCATCCGCGCCTTCCTGCCCGGCTCGCTGGTTGATGTCCGCCCGGTAAAAGACACCTCTCACTTTGAAGGCAAAGAAATCGAATTCAAAGTGATCAAATTGGATAAAAAACGCAACAACGTGGTGGTATCGCGTCGTGCGGTTCTGGAAGCCACTCTGGGCGAAGAGCGCAAAGCGCTGCTGGATAACCTGCAAGAAGGTTCAGTGGTTAAAGGTATCGTGAAAAACATCACCGATTACGGTGCATTCGTTGACTTGGGCGGCATCGACGGCCTGCTGCACATCACCGATTTAGCATGGCGCCGCGTGAAGCACCCGAGCGAAGTGCTGGAAGTCGGTCAAGAAGTAGAAGCCAAAGTTCTGAAATTCGATCAAGACAAACAACGCGTATCTTTGGGCATGAAACAATTGGGCGAAGATCCGTGGAGCGGTTTGGCTCGTCGCTACCCGCAAAGCACCCGTCTGTTCGGTAAAGTGTCTAACCTGACCGACTACGGCGCGTTCGTTGAAATCGAACAAGGCATCGAAGGCTTGGTACACATCTCTGAAATGGATTGGACCAACAAAAACGTACACCCGAGCAAAGTTGTTCAACTGGGCGACGAAGTAGAAGTGATGATTTTGGAAATTGACGAAGACCGTCGTCGTATTTCTCTGGGCATGAAACAGTGCCAGGCCAATCCTTGGGAAGATTTTGCCGCTAACTACAATAAAGGCGACAAAATCACCGGCGCGGTTAAATCGATTACCGACTTCGGCGTGTTCATCGGCCTGCCGGGCAACATCGACGGTTTGGTTCACTTGTCTGATCTGTCTTGGACCGAAACTGGTGAAGAAGCCGTTCGCAAATACAAAAAAGGCGAAGAAGTGGAAGCCGTTGTACTGGCCATCGATATGGACAAAGAGCGCATCTCTTTGGGCATCAAACAGTTGGAAGGCGACCCCTTCGGTAACTTCATCAGCGTGAACGACAAAGGTTCTTTGGTTAAAGGTACTGTGAAATCAGTAGAAGCCAAAGGTGCTGTAATCGCTCTGGCCGACGAAGTAGAAGCTTACCTGCCTGCTTCTGAATTCGCTGCCGACCGCGTAGAAGACTTGACCACCAAACTGAATGTTGGTGATGCCGTAGAAGCTGTTGTGGTAACCGTTGACCGCAAAAACCGCAGCATCAAGCTGTCTGTTAAAGCGAAAGACGCTAAAGAAAGCCGCGACGTTCTGAATTCAGTTAACGCTTCTGCCAACGCTAACGCCGGTACCACCAGCTTGGGCGATTTGCTGAAAGCCAAACTGTCTGGCGACCAAGAGTAAGTCGGTAAGGTATTACCATGACCAAATCTGAGTTAATGGTTCGTCTGGCAGAAGTATTTGCCGAACGGAACGGCCAGCAATTGCAGGCCAAAGATGTGGAATACAGCGTGAAGGTTCTGGTTGACACCATGACCCGCTCGCTGGCCAAAGGCCAACGCATCGAAATCCGTGGCTTCGGCAGCTTCGATCTGAACCACCGCCCCGCAAGGGTCGGCCGTAATCCGAAAACCGGCGAACGAGTGGAAGTACCTGAAAAATACGTCCCTCACTTTAAACCGGGCAAGGAATTACGTGAACGAGTCGATCAGGCGCTGAATAACGCCTAATAAGGTTTGAGGTAAGAATAAACACCGCATGATTATCATGCGGTGTTTTTTGCATATAAAAACAAACGATTCAGGTAGGTAAGCGAGTATTGGGCTTACTGATTCAGCAAAGCCGAACTTGATAAAGATTGCACGATTACTTTATCGTTCGATAGCAGTTGATGGTTCTGATTATTTATAGGGCGGTAATGCTCGGATAGGAGATTTTATGGACTGGTATTTGGACGTATTGAAAAACAAATATGCAACCTTCAGTGGGCGGGCGCGTCGGAAGGAATATTGGATGTTTTTGCTGATTAACTTGGTGGTTTCAGTAGCTCTGGCGCTGATAGATAGTTTGATAGGCTCGGTGAGTGAAAGCGGAATGGGGCTTCTGTCGAGCGTGTATTCTATAGGGGTGTTGATCCCCTCGCTTGCGCTTAGTGTTCGCCGCCTGCATGATATCGGACGCACAGGCTGGTGGGTATTGATTAGCATTATTCCTGTGATCGGCGCTGTGGTGTTGTTGGTGTTTATGTTGCTCGATAGCGAGCCGGGGAGTAACCGTTACGGCGCTAATCCGAAAGAAGGTATCCTTTAATTTTTCAGGCAGGCTTAATGATTAAACCGGTAAGTTTGTCTGAAAAATAATGAATTAAATATAGGATCATTTAAAAATGCCTGTCTGAAAACGGATAAATCTGTTTTCAGACAGGCATTTTTATAGATTTTGAAAAGATAATTTTAAGAGCGACGTTGTTGATTCATCCAAGATTCAATCTGGCGGGCATCATTGACACGGGTAGTAGAAGAGGGTGAATTCAACAGAACGATGGTAATCGGTTGATTGCTGATGCGGGCTTTAACCACCATAGAACGGCCGGATTCGCGGATATAGCCGGTTTTTTGCAAATCAATGTTCCAAGAACCTTCACGTACCAGTGCGTTAGAGTTTTTGTAGCTTTGTTGACGACCGGCGCTGGTGTATACCGAGCCGGAATTGGATACGCTGTTTTGGCGGATAACGGAGTAGTCGCTGGCGGCGCTCACCATTTTGCTCAAATCACTGGCAGTGGAAACGTTGCGTGAATCCAAGCCGGTGGGCTCGTAGAAACGGGTATTGCTCATTCCCAAAGACTGCGCTTTGGCATTCATGGCAGAAACAAATGCACTCATACCGCCGGGGTAAGTGCGACCCAGTGCATGAATAGCACGGTTTTCGCTACTCATTAAGCCTAAATGCAACAATTCCTTGCGGGTGAGGGTGGTACCAATCGATAAGCGGCTGCTGGTGCCTTTGAGTCGGTCGATTTCATTATCGGTGATGGTAATCCGTTCATTCATATTGAGATTGCCATCCAGCACTACCATGGCTGCCATCAATTTAGAGATAGAAGCGATAGGCATCACGCGATTGATATTTTTTTGGTACAGAACTTCACCGGTTTTGCTGTTCATGATCAGCGCGGCTTGTGAGGAGAGCAAGGGGCCGGCAATAGCGGCTTGCTCGCTGATTTGTGCAGTGGGGTTCTCAACTAAAAAAGCGCCCAAAGGATCTTTTTCATCGGGAAAGTTTTGTTGCAAAAACTGACCCAACACATCCATATTATCGGCAGCGGCAGGTGCGGCGCTAATGGCCAACACAAGGCTCATACCGATGGTGGCTACGGTTTTGTTGATACGGGTAATAAACATAATTTGCTTCCGAATTAATCGTTATGTAAAAAGAAAACTGAAGTGTGAGTTGTAGGGTAGACGGTGTTTTCGCAGCATTTAGAATGCTGTCATCCCACCAACCAGCTGATTTTGAAGGCGTGTTTTCAATTTTTTTATTCTCAAAAAACGAGTAGCAATATTTTTATCATAACCGAGTTTCGAGCTTGTTCTAAAGAATTTACATTACTGCTTACGGCTTATTTTTGTCGCCCGGTTGGCGATAAAAAAGAGCGCTTAAATAATGCAACCCGTATTTTTAAACAAATATGGCCGCTCTGTAAAGTGCAAAGTGCATATCTTTTCATTTACTTTCATGGCTTTGCTGCTGAGTGTGACATAAAACCGAATAACCGGCACATTTGAAAAAATACGTGATACTCTTTATACTTATTCCTTTTCCGGCCAAATGCTAGAGTATTTCAGAATACTGTTGCAAATTAATCACTTTAGACATCACCATCATTCCGGCTCGACAAGCCGGTTTTCTCAAGTTTTCGGCCGGTTGAATTTCTTGAAACCATTAATTAAGAGCGAAGCTGATTCAGCATGACCACAGAAAACCGTAGCTGCTCATTTTGCGGCAAACCAGAACACGAAGTTAAAAATTTAATTGAAGGGGAGCATGCCTATATTTGTAATGAATGTGTGGAAGCATGTGGCGTCATGCTGGGTGGCAGTACCGAAGAAGAATCGGGAGAAGAAAAAAGCTCGGAAAGTATTTTTACCGGAAAACTGCCGACGCCGGCAGAAATCGTGGTGAACCTGAATGATCATGTGATCGGCCAAGAACAGGCGAAAAAAGCGCTGGCAGTGGCGGTGTACAACCATTACAAGCGTTTGCGCCATCCGAAAAGCAATGAAAATGTGGAATTGTCGAAAAGCAATATTTTGCTGATTGGCCCCACAGGCTCGGGCAAGACTTTGCTGGCGCAATCGTTAGCACGCAAACTGGATGTGCCGTTTGTGATGGCTGATGCTACCACGCTCACCGAAGCCGGTTATGTGGGTGAGGATGTTGAGCAGATTATTACCAAGTTGCTCGGTAAATGCGATTTCGATGTGGAAAAAGCGCAGCGCGGTATTGTTTATATCGATGAGATCGACAAAATCTCGCGCAAAAGCGATAACCCCTCGATTACCCGCGACGTATCAGGCGAAGGCGTGCAACAGGCTTTGTTGAAGCTGGTAGAAGGTACCGTGGCCAGCGTGCCCCCGCAAGGTGGTCGTAAACATCCGAATCAGGAATTTATTCAGGTGGATACCACCAATATCCTGTTTATCTGCGGCGGTGCGTTTGCTGGTTTGGAAAAGATCGGAAGAGCA
>CALFOA010000045.1 GCA_937919795.1 uncultured Neisseria sp. | reverse complement strand
CTGCCTCCGGCTGGCTCGGCGGCGTGTTGGAAGAAGGCGAAGAAGTGCGCGTATTTATTGAACCGAACAAACTGTTCCGCCTGCCCGAAAACGGCGATACGCCGGTAATCATGATCGGTGCCGGTACCGGCGTTGCCCCGTTCCGCGCCTTTATGCAGCAGCGCGATGCCAACGGCGACAGCGGCAAAAACTGGCTGGTGTTCGGCAACCAACGCTTTACCGACGATTTCCTGTATCAGTCGGAATGGCTGCAATACCGCAAATCCGGCCTGCTCAACCGCGCCGATCTGGCTTGGAGCCGCCAAGGCAAAGACAAAGTGTATGTGCAGCACAAACTGGCCGCCGCGGCCGCCGATGTATGGGCATGGCTGCAAGAAGGCGCGCATGTTTATGTATGCGGCGACGCCGTGCGCATGGCGCGCGATGTGGAAAACACTTTGCTGACCATCATTGCTGAACAAGGCAAGTTAAGCGCCGAAGAAGCCGAAGACTATCTGAACGATTTGCGTGAAGAGAAGCGTTATCAGCGCGATGTTTATTAAACGGCTGAATTTTACAGGCGGTGAGCAATAAAAAACCGCCTGTAAAATAACAGGCGGTTTCATTTGAGAACCAATAACTGATTAGAATTTTACGCGTACACCGGCAGAAAATTCGTGGCTATTGATTTTAGCGTTATCAAAGAATTTACCCCAGTGGTTGTAGCGGTAACCGGCATCTACAGTCACCTTATCGCTTACTTTCACACCCACACCGGCCAAAGCGCCTACGCTGGTTTTAGTTTCTTTACCCGATGCTTCAAAATTAAAGTTACCGCGGTTGAGTTCTAAATAATCATAGGAAACACGGTTGGTGCCTACCCGTGCGCCCAGATAAGGTTGTACTTTTTCACTTACCGGGAAATCATAAATAACAGAAACGCCTACATTCTTTTTGATTTTACCGGTGAGAGTACCGACATTATGGAGACCCAATGCAGCATCCGATTCGGTATGTTCAAAAGAAGATTTGTAGCGGGTGTAATCCACACCAACACGCCAGTTGTTACCGAAATCATAACCTACTGTCAGGCGCGGGCTGAAGCCACTCTCCGACGCAGTCATACCATTATTTAAGCCACTATCTTCTTTAAGTTTGATTTTGCTGATGCCCGCATCAGCCTGAATGTAAAAACCAGAATCGGCAAAAACCGGGGTAGATAAAGCCAGTGCCACAGCAGCGGCAAAAAACTTTTTGTTCATAATAATATCCGTAATATGTTAGAAAATATAAACCCAGTTACTTTCTCTGCTATACCGGCAAACTTCGTTGCCTTTTATGATTTAAGTAACTATGCTAATTATACATCTGCAAAATTTAAAAATGAATTTTCATAAGCCAACTGAATATATGAATGTGGTGCCGATATAACAACCAGCACTTATATTAAAACCAAGCATTATTTCCCCTTTGCAGACAAGCTCTGTAAAGTAATCTGATTAAATGGCGGCGGAAGCCGTCTGCAAACCAAGGAACCACCATGACCAACAAAGACCCGCGCGCCAAATTGCCCGATGCGCCCTTAGCCGACAACGAACGCTTAAAAGATCAAAGCCAATATCTGCATGGCTCTATCAGCAGCGATCTAGGCGACGGCCTCACTGGCGGCTTCAACGGCGACAACTTCCAGCTGATCCGCTTCCACGGCATGTACGAGCAGGACGACCGCGACATCCGTGCCGAGCGTGTCGAGCAAAAATTAGAGCCGTTGAAAAACGTGATGCTGCGTTGCCGCTTGCCCGGCGGCATCATCAACCCGCAGCAATGGCTGGGCATCGACCAATTTGCGACTGAGCAGACGATGTACGGTTCCATCCGTCTCACCAACCGCCAAACCTTCCAGTTTCACGGTGTGTTGAAAGACAATATTAAGCCGATGCACCAATGGCTGAACGAGTTGGGTTTGGATTCCATCGCCACCGCCGGCGACGTGAACCGTAACGTATTGTGTACCAGCAATCCGGTAGAAAGCAGTCTGCACGAAGAAGCCTATGAATGGGCGAAGAAAATCAGCGAGCACCTGCTGCCGAAAACCAAAGCCTATGCCGATATTTGGTTGGACGGCGAAAAGCTGCATTCTACCGAAAACTTTGCGGAAGCCACCCCGTTGGCCGATGCGGTGAAGAGTGGCGACGCCACCGAGCCGGTATTGGGCAAAAACTATCTGCCGCGCAAATTCAAAACCACGGTGGTGATTCCGCCGCATAACGATGTCGATTTGCACGCCAATGATTTGAACTTTATCGCCATCGGTGAAAACGGCCAATTGGTCGGCTTCAACGTATTGGTGGGCGGCGGTTTGTCGATGGAACACGGCAACACCAAAACCTATCCGAATACCGCGGTTGAATTCGGTTTCGTACCGTTGGATAAAACGCTGGACGCCGCCGCTGCCGTGGTATCGGTACAGCGCGACTGGGGCAACCGCAGCGACCGCAAAAACGCCAAAACCCGCTACACCATCGAGCGCGTGGGCAAAGAGGTGTTTATCGAAGAAGTGGAAAACCGCATGGGCGCGAAGTTCGAGCCCATCCGCCCCTACGCCTTCACCTCGCGCGGCGACCGCATCGGCTGGGTACAAGGCGAAGACAAGAAATGGCACCTCACCCTGTTCATCGAAAACGGCCGCCTGCTCGACTACCCCGGCCGCCCGCTGAAAACCGGTATGCGTGAAATCGCCAAAGTGCATAAAGGCGACTTCCGCCTCACCGCCAACCAAAACCTGATTGTGGCCGGTGTAGCGCAGAAAGACAAAGCCAAAATCGAAAAAATCGCCCGCGAACACGGCTTGGTGAGCGATGCCGTCACCCCGCAACGCGAAAACAGCATGGCCTGCGTATCGCTGCCGACCTGCCCGCTGGCAATGGCCGAAGCCGAGCGCTTCCTGCCGCAGTTCACCGATAAAGTGGATGCGCTGTTTGCCAAGCATGGCTTATCCGACGAACACATCGTGTTGCGCATCACCGGCTGCCCCAACGGCTGCGGCCGCGCCATGTTGGCCGAAATCGGCTTGGTCGGTAAAGCAGTCGGCCGCTATAACCTGCACGTCGGCGGTAACCGCGAAGGTACCCGCATCCCGCGCCTGTTTAAAGAAAACATCACCGAAGAGGAAATCCTCACCATCCTCGACGGCTGGCTGGCCGATTGGGCGGCCAAACGCGAAAGCGGCGAAGGCTTCGGCGATTTCGCTATCCGCACCGGCGTAGTAAAACCGGTAGTCGATGCCCCGCGTGATTTCTGGTCTGCATAAAGTAGTTTAGTGAGTCGTTAAAAATGCCTGTCTGAAAATATTGAAATTTTTCAGACAGGCATTTTTCAAAGATCTCAGCTTATTGTTTCTATTGCAAAACTTAACAATCAAACTAACTTCAGTAAAAACAACTTACTAAGCAAACCGCAACTGGCAGAAAAATCGATTTAAAATCCAACACCTAGCAGCAACACAGTTTTTCCAATATATTACAGGTTACAAAGGCTGATTCTTTAAGCTACTCAAATCAACCGGTCTAACAAATAATCAAATGGAATACCAAAATGACCGACAATACGCTCTCAACACAAGCGAATCATTTGGGAATCGGGCTGGGCTACCATGATATCTATGGTCACTACCACCCTACTTCCGATGAAGTGCTAGCCGAACTGGTGGCTCTACTTTCCACCGTTCCGCCTGCTGCCGATGCTTTCGACCGAGTAACGGTGCTGCCGCGCCAAATGCCGGCTGAATTTTCTGCGCCCGATCATCTGCCTGCCGAAACCGAATTTACCCTAAGCGGCGACAACGACATCCGCTTGGCATTAAATATAGAATCCGGTTTCAGACAGGCCTCTTCTTCTGCATTGCGCTTACCTGCGCTGCCCGACGGCTATTACACGCTCACCGCGTCCCTACCCGATTCCGGCATCCTCTGGCGCTGCCTGCTGATTGTGGCGCCGCCCACCGTTTACCGACCGCCTTTTCTCTCCGCCAAGCAACGGCTCAATGGGCTAACCTTGCAGTTATACAGCCTGCATTCCGACACCAGCTGGGGCATAGGCGATTTTTCATGCCTGTCTGAAACCATGCGGTTTGCCGGTGATAACGACTTAGATTTTGTCGGCATCAATCCGCTGCACGCCCTGTTTAGCAGCCGCCCCGATATGGCGAGCCCTTACAGCCCGTCTTCCCGCATCTGGCTCAATCCGATTTATCTGGATGTTGAGCAGGTTGCTGCTTTCCAAGCTTCGCCCAAAGCCCGCCGCTGGTTTAACGGCAAAACCGTGCAAAAGCGTTTGGCCGCGTTACGCGCCAGCGAAACCGTGGATTACCCGGGTGTGTGGACGCTGAAAAAAGAAGCTTTGCAAAAAGCATTCGAGCATTTCGATAAACAAAAATCGGATGATGCCGACAGCGACGGCGCACGCTTCGCCCGTTTTGTTGAACAAAAAGACAGCCAGCTGGCCGGTTTTGCCTTGTTTCAAGCTTTAGACCAATATTTTGCCGTTCCCGACCAACTCGGCTGGATCGGCTGGCCGCAGGATTACCAACATCCCGAAAACAGCGCGGTACAGCAGTTTGTTGATGAACACGCCGATGAAATACGCTTTTATATGTGGCTGCAATGGCTGTGCGCCGAGCAGTTGGCGGCAGTCAATCAAACGGCTGTCGATGCCGGGGTTCGCTTGGGTATGTATGGCGACTTAGCGGTCGGCGTTTCGCGCGGCGCGGCGGATACTTGGCTTAACCGCCAAGATTACAGCCTCGCCGCCTCCATAGGCGCGCCGCCCGATCCGTTAGGCCCCTTAGGGCAAAACTGGCAGTTGCCGCCGCTGCATCCGGTGGTGTTGCAGCAAACCGGTTTGCAAGCCTTTATCCGTTTATTGCGCGAAAACATGCGTTTATACGGTATTTTGCGCATCGATCATGTGATGGCACTTTGCCGCCTGTGGTGGGTGGTATGGGGCGAAAGCGCGGCCAACGGCGCTTATGTTCGCTATCCGCTGGATGCCATGATGGCCGTATTGGCACTGGAAAGCCACCGCCATCAATGCGTGGTGATCGGCGAAGACTTGGGCACGGTGCCGGACGATATGCGCGAAGCCTTGCAACGCTATCAGGTTTCGACTTATTCCGTGCTGTATTTCAACCGCCACGGCGCAGGCTACACCCAACCCGAACATTATCCGGAGCACTCGATTACCGTAACCAGCACCCACGATGTGGCGCCGCTGGCCGGTTTCTGGAGCGGCCAAGATCTGCTGGATATGGCCACGTTGGGCGTATTCGATGGTGATTTGTCGCTGCCCGAAGCACAAGCCGCGCGCGAACGCGACAAACAAGATTTGTTTGCGGCATTGAAACAAGCGAAATGCCTGTCTGAAAACAGCGAAATGCCGAGTGAGATGACACCGGAGCTGATGCATGCCGTCCACGCTTTCGGACTAAAAAGCAAAAGCTGGCTCTATGCCTTCCAAATCGAAAACCTGCTCAACATCAGCCATAACTTCAACCTTCCCGGCATTGCCTCAGGCTACCCCAACTGGTCGCGCAAGCTGCCGGTTAGCGTTGCCGAATTCCAATCACAACCGCAAGTCTGCCAACAACTTAGCTCAATCAGGAAAGAAACAGAGATGAAAAAAACCGCTTCCGCCACGCCATCCTATCCGCCGCTGGATCGCGACGAACAACAAACGGTCGACAGCTTTTTCTTTGCCACCCACGGCAACCCCTTCTCCTACCTCGGCCGCCACCGCGTGAACGGTTTGGGCGATGTGATCCGCACCTTGCAGCCTGATGCCGAAAAAGTCACCGTGATTGACCGCACCGGCGGCAAACCGGTTATTGAAATGACCAAAACCGATGAACGCGGTTTCTTCGCCGCGATTCTGCCGCCCAAAGCCCCCGCCGATTATGCGCTGTTGGTGCAACATCCCGGCAGCGAAGCAATCCGCATAGAAGACGCGTACCGCTTCACTTCCGGCATGCAAGATTTGGATGCCTGGCTGCTGGCCGAAGGCAGCCATTTGCGCCCGTATGAAACGATGGGTGCGCATCCGGCCGAAGTAGACGGCGTCAACGGCGTGCACTTCCGCTTGTGGGCGCCAAACGCCCGTCGCGTATCGGTTATCGGCGAATTTAACCAATGGGACGGCCGTCGCTATCCGATGCGCTTCCACCCCTCTAGCGGCATTTGGGAAATTTTCATCCCCGAAGTACCGTTCAATGCACTTTATAAATTCGAGTTGTTGGATGCCAACGGCAATGTGCGCCAGAAGTCCGACCCTTACGCCTTCGCTTCCGAACTGCGCCCAACCACCGCATCGGTGGTACGCGGCTTGCCGGAAAAAATGCCTGAGCCGGCTTTCCGCCAACAAGCCAACGCCATCGACAGCCCCATCAGTATTTACGAAGTGCATTTAGGCTCATGGCGACGCAATCCGGAAAACAATTTCTGGCTCACTTACGAAGACTTAGCTAAAGAGTTAGTGGCTTATGTAAAAGATATGGGCTTCACCCATATCGAGCTGCTGCCGCTTTCCGAATACCCGTTCGACGGCTCTTGGGGTTATCAAGCTACTGGCCTGTATGCGCCGACCAGCCGCTTCGGTTCGCCGCAGCAATTGCAGGCATTGATTCAGGCCGCCCATGATGCCGGCATCAGCGTGATACTCGACTGGGTAGTCGGCCACTTCCCGGTGGATGACCACGGTCTGAATCAATTCGACGGCACGCCGTTGTATGAACACGCCGATCCACGCGAAGGTTACCATCAAGACTGGAACACCCTGATTTACAACTTCGGCCGCACCGAAGTGAAAAACTTCCTGCAAGGAAATGCCTTATATTGGATTGAACGGCTGGGCTTCGACGGCCTGCGTGTCGATGCCGTCGCTTCAATGGTTTACCGCGATTATTCGCGCAAAGAAGGCGAATGGATTCCCAACCAATACGGCGGCCGCGAAAACCTCGAAGCCATCAATTTCCTGCGCGACACCAACACCATGCTGCATCGTGAAGTGCCCGCAGCCTCGGAAATCGCCGAAGAATCTACTTCATTTGCCAATGTTACCCGCGCCGAAGGCCTGAATTTCCAATACAAATGGAATATGGGCTGGATGAACGACACTTTGCGCTATATGCAGGAAGATCCGGTTAACCGCAAATACCACCACAATCTGATGACCTTCGGCATGATGTATCAATACAGCGAAAACTTTATCCTGCCGCTGTCGCACGACGAAGTGGTACACGGCAAAGGCTCGCTGCTCTCCAAAATGCCGGGCGACGCTTGGCAGAAATTCGCTAACCTGCGCGCGTATTACGGCTTTATGTATGGTTTCCCCGGCAAAAAACTGCTGTTTATGGGCTGCGAATTCGCGCAAGGCCGCGAGTGGAATTACAACGAGCCGCTCGATTGGTTCCTGCTGGAAGAAGAACACGGCGGCGGTTGGCACAAAGGCATGCAAGACTTCGTGCGCGACCTCAACCACACCTACCGCGACCACGCGCCACTGTATCAACTCGACCAGTGGCCGGACGGTTTCGAATGGCTGGTGGCCGACGACGGCAATAATTCCGTATTCGCCTTCGAACGCCGCGACCGCAATGGTAATCGCATGATTGTGATCAGCAACTTCACGCCGGTGGTACGCGAAAACTACCGCATCGGCGTAAACGAAGCCGGTGTGTATCGCGAAGTGATGAACTCAGACCAATCGCAGTATCAAGGCAGCGGCGTAAACACCGGCTCGGAAGTGTTTAGCGAAGAAATCTTCTCGCACGGCCGTTCACATTCGCTGAACCTGACCCTACCGCCGTTGGCAACGGTTTATCTCTATTGGGAACATTCCGAGCAAGAGTAAAGCCTGATTGTTTTTCAGACAGGCATTTAGTCATCAGCAACAATGCCTGTCTGAAAACGAGCAAAGCGAGTTTCTGCGAAGCTAAAGAGTTTCTACGAAGCCAAAACACCTTTCAGACAGGCATTCTCTACAAAAAGCATTAAATATAAAAACCATTACCACACCAACCCATGAATAAGCTTTACCCCAAAACCAATAAAAAATTCACCATCCACAAAGGCAGCCCCTACCCCATGGGCACTACCCTAAGCGATGAGGGCGTCAATTTCGCTCTTTTTTCTTCCCGTGCCGAAAAAGTCGAGCTTTGCTTGTTTGACGAAAACGACAAGGAAACCCGCTTAACCCTGCCCGGTAAAGACCGCCACATCCACTATGGCTTTGTACCTGGCATAACCGCAGGGCAACGCTACGGCTACCGTGTTTACGGCAGCTATTACCCGCAACTGGGCTTGTTTTGTAATCCGAATAAATTACTGGCCGACCCCTATGCCAAAGAAATAGACGGCTGCCCACAATACCGTAATCCGGAAGAATTGGCTTGGCACCGCCACAACGATGAGCGCGACAACGCTGCCATCGCCGCCAAAAGCGTGGTCACCGCGCCCAGCAATTTTGATTGGCAAGGCGATTGCTTTCCCGATGTTCCGTGGCCGGATACCGTGATTTATGAAGCCCATGTAAAAGGCTTAACCAAACTGATGCCCGGCCTTGAGCAATCAGGTACTTACGCCGCCTTGGCCAACCCTCAAGTGATTGCCTATCTGAAAGATTTGGGCATTACCGCCGTCGAATTATTGCCGGTACAACTGCATTTAGATGAATACCACCTACAGCAAATCGGTTTGAGCAACTACTGGGGCTACAACACCTATTCACATTTTGCAGTCGAGCCCACTTATGCCGCAGATCCCGCCCGCGCTGCCGACGAATTGCGTACCGCCGTGCGCACCCTGCACGCCGCCGGTATCGAAGTGCTGCTGGATGTGGTGTACAACCACACCGCCGAGCAAGACCGTGCTGTCGGCCTGATGCTCAGCCAACGCGGTATCGACAACCCCGCTTGGTATTGGCAAGAGCCAAACGGTGCTTACAGCAATTGGAGCGGCACCGGCAACACCTTGCAATTGTCCGACCGCAATATCACCCGCTGGCTGATGGACAGCCTGCGCTATTGGGTAGAAGAATTTCACATCGACGGCTTCCGCTTCGATTTGGGCGCCGTTTTGGGACGCGAACCGGGATTCCAAAGCTACGGCCGCCTGTTCCAAGCCATTTATCAAGACCCGGTGCTGGCCACCCGCAAAATGATTGCCGAGCCTTGGGACATCGGCCCCGGCGGCTATCAGCTTGGCCATTTCCCGCCGCCGTTTGCCGAATGGAACGACCGTTTCCGCGACGATATGCGCGCGTTCTG
>CALFOA010000044.1 GCA_937919795.1 uncultured Neisseria sp. | reverse complement strand
TTCTTCGGCGGCTGCAATTTCGGCCGCTTCACTTGCGTTTCACCGGAGGTATGGCCTGATGATGGGTTCATGTTACTCATGGTCGGGTTAAATTTCCTATTTTCAATCTCGAATTGTTGTTTTTTCGTTTATTTTAATAATTTTCTCACTTTTTCCCAATCAAAACTTGACTACCTTGCTTAACAAAGGTAAAAAGAGTTTAAAGCAAAGCGACTGACGCATAAAAGAACGTCATGGTTTGGCAAGTTGACGGGGCTTTCTGCTCTGTTTCGCACTATTTTGCTTTTATTTGTTAATTTTGTTATAGGAAGTAGTGTTTCATGGCAACCGGTACTGTAAAATGGTTTAACGACGCAAAAGGTTTTGGTTTTATCACTCCTGATGAAGGTGGCGAAGATTTGTTCGCTCACTTCTCTGCGATTAACATGGATGGTTTCAAAACCTTGAAAGAAGGCCAAAAGGTTTCTTTCGAAGTGAACACTGGCCCCAAGGGCAAACAAGCTGCTAACATCCAAGCTGCTTAATTCAGTGTCACACTAAAAGTGCCGGCTAGCCCGGGACAATATCATGGCGGGTTTTTTCAAACCTGCCATTTGTTTTGACTGCCACTTTCGATATACCATGAATACTTATGAAAATGCCCAGCGCCAGTTGGCCGAATTAATCGCACGCTTTGAAGCAGCACCCGCCTCAGAGCAACAGCAAATGGAATGCCTGCGCCTGAAAGCTTTAAAGCGCATGCTGGTGCCAAGCGATCAGGCTACCCTCGATAAAATCGAGCGCTATTATCAAAAACAGATATCAAAATGAGCCACCCTCATCTCGCCCCCGGCATTTATCGCCATTATAAAGGCGCTTTATACGAAGTAAGCGGCCTCGCACGCCATTCGGAAACGGAAGAATGGCTGGTGGTCTACCGCGCTTTATACGGCGAATACGGCTTATGGGTACGCCCTGCCGCTATGTTTACAGAAAGTGTCGACTACCAAGGCGAAACCGTACCACGTTTCAGCCTAGTACAAGTATTTTAATTTGCTGATCTCTTTAGCCGCCTAAACACAGGCGGCTTTGTATTTATTCGCCTTCGGTATCAAGAATCGGATTTCGCCGTTATAATGCCTGTCTGAAACCTTATCAAACAAAGAATCGAAAAGAATCATGAGTATTGCCAATAATAAAAAAGCTTTTCACGACTATTTTATCGAAGATGAAATCGAGGCCGGTTTGGTGCTAGACGGCTGGGAAGTTAAGGCCATCCGCGCCGGTCGTGTGCAGCTGAAAGAGAGCTACATCCACTGGAAAAAAGGCGCATTTTATCTGGTCGGCTGCCACATCACCGCGCTGCCAACCGCCTCCACCCATGTCAAACCCGATCCGGTGCGGCCGCGCAAGTTACTGCTTAATCAATCCGAAATCAATAAATTAATCGGCAAAACTGAGCGTGCCGGCTATACCCTTGTGCCTTTAAATCTGCATTACAAACGCGGCTATGTTAAAGCCGATATCGGCCTAGCCAAAGGCAAAAAGCAGCACGACAAACGCCAAAGCCAGAAAGAAGCCGATTGGAAACGCGAGAAACAACGTTTGATGAAAAACGCAGGATAATTGATGCTAACATCTAGCCATGCTTAAAATACTTTTCGTATGCTATGAATCTACAAAAGGAAAACCCTATGAAACGCACAAGCTTACTTATTCTCGCCAGCATCGCACTATTATCTGCCTGTAAAAGCAACCAACCCTCTCTCGCTCCCGATGGTGCAGAGCAATTAAACAACATCCGCCATATCTGTATCTTGTCCCGCGCCCAAGACCCCAATCCCGGTCTGAATAAACAAATTGCCCAATCTTTAACCAAATACGGCATCAGCAGCGAAACAGTCGATGTCACCACCAACCGCCAGCGTCTGTACGAATCGGAATGCCGTTATAATCTGCGTTATAACACCCGCGGCAGCGGCAACAGCATAAACTACATCTCCTTGCTGATCCGCACGCCAGACCACCCGGTTGCCAGCCTGCGTGCCAACCCGAATGTTCAATCCTCTCAAAGCCAACAAGCAGAAATCGACCGCATCATCGGCCGATTATTGAACAAACAATAAAAATACTGATTCAAACAGCCTCTACAATTAATTGTGGGGCTGTTTGAATATTATCCTCAAAAATGCGTACCACGACTCCAGCCATTCCGTTGTTTACGTAAAAAATCGCAAGAATCGAGTACCCTCTCTTTTCAGACAGGCCTAACATCCCAATAATGGCTTCAAGATTTAACTACGGAGCACTCCAACGGTGAACCCTTCTTCCCTTGCCCTACCCTTATTGCTGATTATCGCCGGCGCCATCTGGTTTTTAAAAAGCACCGGCATTCTGCCCGCCACCGCCACCCTGATCGCGATTGGTCTTGCCATCGGTGGCATCGCCGTATTGGTGATGGATGGCATCAACAAACAATCCATCGTCTCCGGCCCCTTGTTAATCTATATCGGCGCCGCTATTTATCTGCGCAGCAATTATCTGATGGAAACCTCGCCCTTGGTAGCTTTGGGCATGATGATACTGGGTTGTTTGCTGTTGCTGTCGCGCAGTAGCGTGGTGCCGTACAAACAGGACAAATCCTTGCCCGAGCTCTAAGCCGAACGCGCAAGATTGCGGTATATCAGGCGGTTTGAAAATGGTACAATGTGTTATTTTCAAACCGCCTGATTTTCTCTTTATTTTCCCTCAAGACCATCATGACCCAAGACAAAATCCTCATCCTCGACTTCGGTTCGCAAGTCACCCAATTGATCGCCCGCCGCGTACGCGAAGCGCATGTGTATTGTGAACTGCATTCCTTCGATATGCCGCTGGCCGACATCAAAGCCTTCAATCCCAAAGCCATTATTCTTTCCGGCGGCCCCAATTCGGTGTACAACTCCGATTACCAGGCCGATACCGGCATTTTCGACTTGGGCGTGCCGGTATTGGGCATTTGCTACGGCATGCAGTTTATGGCGCACCATCTGGGCGGCGAAGTATCGCCCGGTAATCAGCGTGAATTCGGTTATGCGCAAGTCAAAACCATTGATTGCGAGCTGACCCGCGACATTCACGACGGCCAGCCCAACACTTTGGACGTATGGATGAGCCACGGCGACAAAGTCTCCAAACTGCCTGAAGGTTTTGTGGTGATCGGCGACACCCCGTCTTGCCCGATTGCGATGATGGAACACGCCGAAAAACAATTCTACGGTATCCAATTCCACCCGGAAGTCACCCATACCAAGCAAGGTCGCGCACTGTTGAACCGCTTTGTGCTGGATATCGCCGGTGCCAAACCGAGCTGGACCATGCCCAACTACATCGAAGAAGCAGTCGCCAAAATCCGCGAACAAGTGGGCAGCGATGAAGTGATTTTGGGTTTGTCTGGCGGAGTAGATTCATCAGTAGCCGCCGCGCTGATTCACCGCGCCATCGGTGACCAGCTCACCTGCGTGTTTGTCGACCACGGCCTGCTGCGCCTGAACGAGGGCAAAATGGTGATGGACATGTTTGCCCGCAACTTAGGCGTACGCGTGATTCACGTTGATGCCGAACAGCAATTTATGAGCAAACTGGCTGGCGTAACCGATCCGGAGAAAAAACGCAAAATCATCGGTGGCGAATTTATTGAAGTATTCGATGCCGAAGAGAAAAAGCTGACCAACGCTAAATGGTTGGCGCAAGGCACCATTTACCCGGATGTAATCGAAAGCGCGGGCGCGAAAACCAATAAAGCGCACGCGATCAAGAGCCACCACAATGTCGGCGGGCTGCCGGAAAACATGAAGCTGAAGCTGCTTGAGCCTTTGCGCGATTTGTTTAAAGACGAAGTGCGCGAATTGGGCGTCGCCCTTGGCCTGCCGCGTGAAATGGTGTACCGCCACCCCTTCCCGGGCCCGGGCTTAGGTGTGCGCATTCTGGGTGAAGTGAAAAAAGAATATGCCGACTTGCTGCGCCAAGCCGATGATATTTTCATTCAAGAATTGCGCAACACCACCGATGAAAATGGTACTTCCTGGTACGACCTCACCAGCCAGGCCTTTGCCGTGTTCCTGCCGGTGAAATCGGTAGGGGTAATGGGCGACGGCCGCACTTACGACTATGTAGTCGCCTTGCGCGCGGTCGTCACCAGCGACTTTATGACCGCGCATTGGGCGGAGTTGCCCTACTCGCTGCTCGGCAAAGTGTCTAACCGCATCATCAACGAAGTACGCGGTATCAACCGCGTGGTGTACGATGTGAGTGGCAAGCCGCCGGCAACCATTGAGTGGGAATAAGAATTACCAATGTAAAATGCCTGTCTGAAAAATTTTCAGACAGGCATTTTGTTGTTTAAGCTCTTCCGTTATTTCAAGCAATGGATTAGCTGTTAAATCCCAATTCGGTTACAGCCGCACTAAATGCGGCTTGATCAAAACTCTCATCAGCATAGGTAACAACCACAATACCCGTTTCGTGATTAGCATTCACCATGTGAACACCTGCGACTTCTTCACCGCGGGCGATTATTTTTTTGGCATCATCTCTGCTTGCCATACCCGTTACATCTAGTTTCCACTGCGGCATATTTTTTTCCTTTCTTCAGTAAATAAGTAATCCGTATATGCGTTGGGTGCCAGCTCTCTCCTGCAGCTGACTTTAATCACTTTGATTAAAATCCATAACGATATTGTTTTCTATTTTGCCTGCATCGCCTTGCTTTGTCCAACCTCAGAAATAATTTACGTCAAATATAAATCCACACTGTAACTTTCACGCAATAAAACTAATGATTTTAACAAAACGATATTATTTTCTTATCATAATCCATTGCGATTCAACATTTAACACTACCTCTAGAATGAAAAAAAATAAGCCCAGTCATAAAGACTGGGCTTATTTTTTTCATTTGGTGCCGGCACCAAGAGTCGAACTCGGGACCTTCTGATTACAAGTCAGCTGCTCTACCAACTGAGCTATACCGGCTAAAGAAAACGAAATTATAAACACTTGGTAAAAAGTGTCAACCACTCCAACCACCTTATCTAACCATTTTAGAATAATTGATTGGATTTACATTGTATTTTTATCCAAAATAATCGGAAAGCCTAGCATTCTATCTCATCTGCTTTTCGCTTTTGCCAATAAGCGGGTAATAAACTTTTATCTTTCGGCTGTTGCAAAAAATCTTTCAGACAGGCCTCATAATGGTTTAAATGACAATAATAATGCTGCCATCGTAAACATTGCCCGGCAAAATAATGTGCCACCACCTCGGCCTGTTGCTCCATATTCAACGCGCCAAAATCCGGCAGGCGACCTTCTGCAACGGCAGGGTAGTGATAGCAGCGTTTGCGGTAATAGCCGCCACGTAAAGCCAGCAACAAACCACCGAGCCAAGGGCGGAAGCCGTGTTGTGACTGCCAAACATGGGTCAACTCGTGTATCAGCCACACCTGAAAATGCGGCTCGGCTTCGGTGAAATCGGGCGGGCACAAATCGCGCGGGAAATAGATATGCCCGTTGGGCGCAACGGCAACTTTCAAGCGGGGCAGCAAGGGGATGCCTCGATAGATTTTTACCCGCGAGTAATCTATCGCTTCGCCGAACACTTGGTGGGCGCAGGCGATTTCTTTTTCGGTGAGCCGCCGCCAGCGCTTAGCCATTTTGCCGCCGCTTGTTCCAATGAAAAACAGTGTAACTGCGCCAAATCCACAATACGGCAAAATAAGCAATCACGGCTAAGATAATACCTAGTATAGGAACACCAATTAATAGCGGTTTGCCCGCACCCAACAACCATTCCCACGCGCGGCCAAGAAAGTTAGCACCTTCCCAAGCTGGCAGGCTTAAGGTAGCGGCAGCATCAATGCCCATCAGCGAAGCGCCGATGCGATAGGCCAGATAATAAAGCGGCATATAGGTAATCGGATTGCTGTAAAGCGTGGTAATAATGGCGATGGGCAGATTGGTGCGCAAAAAATAGGCCACCAGCAAGGCGCTCAACATTTGGGTAGGCCCCGGCATCAAGCCGCAAAACATGCCGACCGCCACCGATAAAGCCGCCTGCCGCCGGTTTACCGTCCAAAAATAGTGGCGGTCGAACCACGGGGCAAACGGTTTTGTCCAACGCGAGGCAAAAATCTGCTCTTGCTTGGGTAATTGATGACGGAAAGAAATGCGTTTTCGGTTCATGTTTTTTGTAACAGCCTGATGACTTAAATGCTGATTAAATAGTATTGCCGACAGACAAATACAAGCGAAAGTGATGTAAATAAACAGTAAAAAAGCCGGGGGCGAAATACCGACGGCTTTCAGACAGGCATTCTATCTGCTCTGTTTTTACATCTTATTAATGATGATGTTTCATCTCATGCGTTCCGTGATCCATCGCCGCGCCCTGCATGTTTTCCACTTTCACCTGCACCGTTTGCGGTTTGGCGTGTTTGAATTTTAAGGTTAGCGGGAACTGTTCGCCCACTTTCAACGGCTTTTTCAAACCCATCAGCATCACGTGATAAGCGCCGGGCTGCAAGGCCACTTGTTGTTTGGCAGGCAACGGAATACCGCCGGGCACTTCGCGCATTTTCATCACATCGCCTTCGCGCACATGGGTATGGATTTCAATTTTGGCCGCCACCGGGCTTTCGCCGCCGATTAGCGCATCATTTTTGGCGCTATCGTTTTTCAACAGCATAAACGCACCACCCATGCTCATGCCTTCCAGTGTCGGGCGCGCCCACGGCTGTTCAACGTTAATATCCGCCGCCCAAGCACCTTGCGCCATGCACAGTGCCAATGCAGTCCACAGTATTTTCTTCATTATTTTCTCCTTTAGCTGTCGATGCAGCCAGTTGATCAAAAAATATTCAAGCCGTAGTCGCGCCACAGCGCCATCAGCCACAAAATTGCGAGCAGCGTTAAGGCCACGGTTTGTGCGGCGGAACACACATCTTTGGCGCGTTTGGCCAGTTCGTGTTTTTCCAGCGAAGTATGGTCTACCGCCGCTTCTACGCCGGTATTGAACAATTCGACAATCAGCGTGATAAACGAGGCCATAATCAACATCATGCGGGTGGCCGGGCCGAACGGGAACACAAAACACAACACCAACAGCACGCTGTTGAGATACACCAGTTGTCGGAAGCCTTGTTCGGTCATCGCGGCTTTGAAGCCGTCGATCGAATAGCCGCAGGCATTGATGATGCGTTGCAGGCCGGTTTTGCCTTTAATCTGTTCGGCGTAGGATTGCCCGTTATCGGGTTTATGATTGTGCATTGATGAATGCTTCCAATGAATAGCTTAAAATAGTTGTGCGGAATGCTAAACGCTTCGCTGGGCGAAAGCAAGCACCACTATCAACAACCGATAAAAAATAGCTTGTTATTTGAATGCCTGTCTGAAAAAATAACGGTTTCGTTCATTCTGTTCATATAAAGAGAAACAACATGGTGCAAGAACAATTAAACGCCTTAGTCTTACCCGATACCGAAGGTTTATTCGGCAAACACGGCGGCCGCATCGGCCATCCGGAATTAGCCAAAGCGCTGGCGGAAATCGAAGCCGGTTTTCACAATATTATTAAAGATGCCGATTTCATCGCCGAAATGAAACGCCTGCAAGCCACTTATGTCGGCCGTCCCAGCCCGATTTATCATGCGCGCACCTTGTCGAAACGCGGCGCGGAAATTTATCTGAAACGCGAAGATTTGAACCACACCGGTGCGCACAAAATCAACCACTGCATCGGCGAAGTGCTGCTGGCAAAAAAACTGGGCAAGAAAAAAGTGATTGCCGAAACCGGCGCGGGGCAGCACGGCGTGGCCTTAGCCACCGCTTCGGCCTTATTGGGCTTGGAATGCGAAATCCACATGGGCGTGGTCGATATTGCCAAAGAGCATCCGAATGTATCGCGCATGAAGATTTTGGGCGCGAAAATCATGCCGGTGTCGGCCGGTGCGGGCACACTGAAAGAGGCGGTGGACAGCGCGTTTGAATCGTATATGGGTCAACTGGGCGACAGTATGTTTGCCATCGGCTCGGTGGTCGGCCCTGCGCCCTATCCCGAAATGGTGGCTTATTTCCAATCCATCGTCGGTCATGAGGCGCGCGAGCAGTTTCAACAGCAATACGGCGGCCTGCCCGACGAAGTCATCGCCTGCGTGGGCGGCGGCTCGAATGCGCTGGGCTTGTTTAATGCCTTTATTGATGACAAAGAGGTTGAACTGGTAGGCGTAGAACCGGCCGGCGAAGGCTTAGACAAACCCGGTCGCCACGCCGCCACCATGACCTTGGGTAAATTCGGCAATCTGCACGGCTTCAACTGCTATTATCTGCAAGAAGCCGACGGTACCCCCGCGGCAGTGCATTCGATTGCTTCCGGTTTGGACTACCCCGGCGTCGGCCCGCAACACTGCCATTTGAAAGACCTCGGCCGCGGCCGCTACGAATCCGCCAGCGACGCCGAGTGCTTGGATGCTTTTATGGCCTTATCGCGCGAAGAAGGCATCATTCCCGCGCTGGAATCTTCACACGCCATCGCCTACGCTTTGCGCCGCGCCTCCGAGTTGGGCAGCGGCAAGCGTTTGCTGGTGAATTTCCATCAGCGCCGCAGCCTGGAACAGGCCTATCTGAATGCCGGCAGTGTCAACGTTCGTCGCGATCCGCTGAGTTTCGCAGAATGGCGCAGCCTGTTTCGTAACCGAACCATGTGGGGCATGATGCTTGGCTTTAGCGGTATCAACTACACCGCCTGGCTCTACCTTGCCTGGCTGCCTGGCTATCTGCAAACCTCTTACAATCTCGATTTGAAAAGTACCGGCATGATGGCCGCGATCCCCTCCCTGTTTGGCGCCGCCGGGATGCTGACCAACGGTTACGTCACCGACTGGCTGGTAAAGCGCGGCATGGCGCCGATCGAGATGGGCGACAGCGTGCCGGTCTCGACGGGGATGTCCCGCCAGCCGAGCACGTCCAGCTCGACCTCCTCGGCGATGGCCTCGATCCGGCTGCGCGCCTCGGCGCGCTCGGCCTCGTCGACGGGCATGAACGCCATGCCGACGGCGTACTCGCCGAGGTCGGGGAGCTTGACCCCCGCGACGTCGCGGAGGAACTTGTGGGGGACCTGGATCAGGATGCCCGCGCCGTCGCCGGCCGCCTCATCCGCGCCGGTGGCGCCGCGATGGTCAAGGTTGCGAAGGGCCTCGAGGCCCTTCGACACGATGTCGTGGGTCGGCACCCCGTCGAGGCGTGCCACGAAGGCGACGCCGCAGGCGTCAT
>CALFOA010000043.1 GCA_937919795.1 uncultured Neisseria sp. | reverse complement strand
GACGATGCGCGGCCAAAATTGCGGGCGCGGGCGGTCGAAAAAATACTTGGCCACCACCATAATGCCGGCGGAGAGCAGGGAGCCAAGCAAAATGAATACGGCACGCGAAAGACGGTGCAGATGCCATTGCCAAGCGGCCAATACGACGGCAATCAGGGAGGCGTAAGGCAGGTGGCCGATGATGTTGAGCACCTTTGAGGCTTGTATCATCAATGGAGTGGTGTGATGGTGTATCCACATCATCATCGGCTGTTCGAAGAGAAAACGCTCCTTTTCGAGCAAGTTCTCGGCAATTTCACCGGCAATCAACAGCGGGACGACTACGCCGGCAAACAAAATCAGCAAACGGCGCGGTGAAGGAATGAGAGTTAGAATGTTGTTCATGTTGTTGGATAGTTGGAAAATGCCTGTCTGAAAAATAGAGAGCGGAAAAGCTTGGTTCTATTCTTAATTCGGGGCGGCATATCATAATCGCTTGATCAAGGATATGCTGAAGGAATTGGAAAAATTCTGTTGGTTTGTTAAAAGTTTACGCCATGCCGGGGTTAAGCCCGAGCATGGCGTAACGGATTAAGCCGCCGGTAAGTAGCTTAACCGGTATTGCGCAAACCTTGGGCGATGCCGTTGATGGTAAGGTGTACCATTTTCAGAATCACTTGGTTTTCAGGCGCTAGGCGTAACTCTTTCAGCAGAGCGATTTGCAGGCTGTTCAAGGCGTTGAGGTAAGGGATGCGCAAGGCCAGCGAGCGGGCGAGGCTGCGGTTGTCGCTCAACAGGGTATCGGTTTGTAGCAGGTTTTTGAGGGCATTCAGGCTGCGCAGATACTCTTCTTTGATGGTAGTAAACAGCGGATAGGCCAACTCGGGCTGTTTGCTGAGTTCCACATAGGCCTCGGCAATATTCAAATCGCTCTTAGCCATGGCTTGTTCCATATTGGAAAGCATGGCGCGGAAAAACGCATTGTTTTTCGCGTGTTCCTGCAAAGCCTGGATTTTGGCCGGGTCTTTCGACAACTCTTCCACCGCGCTGCCGAAGCCGTACCATACTGGCAATACCAAACGGTTTTGCGTCCACGAGAACACCCACGGAATCGCGCGCAGATCCTGAATGCGAGCCAGCGTTTTGCGGCTGGCCGGGCGGCTGCCGAGGTTGAGTGAAGCGATTTCGTGAATCGGGCTGGTTTGCAGGAAATAATCGATAAAGTCGGGATGGGTAATCAGCGCACGGTAATGGGCGAAGGCGTGGTCGGACAAATCCTGCATCAACCCGGCGTCCAACTCATTTTCTTCCTGCGGCAACAGGCTGCTTTCCAGTGTGGCGGCCACCAGTGTTTCCAGGTTACGGCGGGCGTTGCCGGGGTCGGCATATTTGGCGGTAATCACCTCGCCTTGTTCGGTAATACGGATTTGGCCGGCTACGCTGCCTGCCGGTTGTGCCAAAATGGCTTGATAGGCCGGGCCTCCGCCACGGCCGACACTTCCGCCACGACCGTGGAACAGGCGCAGGCGGACTTGGTGTTTGCCAAACAGCTCAACCAAACGGCGCTCGGCTTGGTACAAGCTCCAGATGCTGGTTACATAGCCGCCGTCTTTATTGCTGTCGGAATAGCCCAGCATGATTTCCTGAATCTGGTCGCGGCTGGCCAGCAAATGCTGATACCACGGCAATTCAAACAGCGTTTCCATCACCGGGCAGGCATTTTCTAAAGCTTCGATGGTTTCAAACAGCGGCACGATATTGATGCGGCTGGTCGGTTTGCCGTCTTCTACCCAGAGCAGGCCGCTTTCTTTCAACAGCAGCGCCAAAGCCAGCAAATCGCTCGGGCGTTCGCAATTGGAAATAATGCTTTGGGTGATGGCTTGTTCACCAAATTCTTCTTTGATCTTGCGCGCTTCTTGGAAAATCGCCAGCTCTTTCTCGCTCTCTTCCGAATAGGAAACAAACGGGCTGTACAGCGGGCGCTGGGTTTTCAGCTCGCGCAGCAACACGGCTTGTCTGTCTTCTTCACTCAGTTCCAGATACTTTTCCAAACCGGCATGCTGAAACAGTTCTGCCACCACTTCGGCGTGTTTGTCGGCATGTTGGCGTAAGTCCAGCGGCATCAGGTAAAAACGGAATACTGAAGCGGCGCGAATCAAATCCGATAAGCGGGCGTCGGCCAACAGTTTGCTGCCGTTGGCATAGAGCGATTGGCGCAGGGTTTCCAAATCTTGGATAAACGCATCGGCATCGGGATAAGGGTCTTTGGAAATGCCCCAGTAGCAACCCAGCGTTAAGCCCAATTGATGCGCCTTGGCAATCAGGCGCGAACTGATCAGGGCGATGGCGCGGCGATACGGCTCTTCTTCATGGGCAATATCGGTATCGGGTGAGCGGTTGGCCAGCGTGAGCACCGCATTGCTGACGCTGACCCGGCGTACCGATAAAGGCAAATCTTCATATAAGTCGTTCAGCTGGGTGCGGTAGTAATGGAACACCGAATCGGCATGCTGGGTAAACGCATGGCGCAAGGTGGAAGCGGTTACAAACGGATTGCCGTCGCGGTCGCCGCCTATCCAACCACCGATGTGCAGAAAGTTGGGCAGTTGCAAATCGGGATAAGAGTGCGACAGCTGTTTCTGCATCGTGCGATACATCGCCGGCAGCGCTTGGAAAAAACTCAAAGGAAAAATGGAAACGCCGTTATTGATTTCGTTTTCCACCGAAAGTTTGTAGTGGCGGGTTTCGCTGGTTTGCCACAGCGAGAGCAGCACGGTTTCAATCTCGGTAAACAATTCATCGCGCTCTTCCTGATCGTGGCAGGCGGCTCGGCGTTGCAGCAATGAGCGAATACGTCGGTGGAATCCCAACGTGGCTTGGCGTTGCACTTCGGTTGGGTGGGCGGTCAGTACCGCCGCGATGGTGGTTTTGTTTAATTCGGTTTGCAAGGCGCTGGCCGGAAACTCGGCGGCACGCAGTTTTTCTATACAGGCGGCAAAACTGCCTTCACCCGGTACATCACTGGCGCCCGCACGATAATCGCGGCGGCGCTGGTGATGCACGTCTTCCGCAATATTCAATACTTGGGCGAATAAACCGCAAGCCAAAATCAGGTTTTGCGTTTGTTTTTCGTTCAAGTGGGGCAGGGCGTCGGCAATCAGTTGGGTACTGTCCAAGCATTCGGGCAGCTGCTTGATAATCGTGCTGACTTGCGGCGTGGTCGTTTGCTCGAGAATGTGGGTTAAGGCCTGAATCAAGAATTCCGCATCTTCTGCTAGCGGTAAATCTTTAGGATCTGTGATTTGCTGAAACCGCATGTTTATTCCTTTGGTTAAATAGAAAGGCGTGTTGATGATGATCAAACGGGGAATGCCTGTCTGAAAGCATTCATAACAATGTAGCGTTTTGTAGTCAAATTTTTAATGACGCGCTTTTTTAATGTTTATTCTAAACAAATGTTTGCATTTTTACCATTGAGATTGTAAACAATTTGTTTGCGGAGGGTTTTCGAAGAGAGTAAATTTGCCATCACAATACACGCTTCGCGCAGTATTGATGGGATGTTTAACTCAATCTTGAGGAATCTTCAGTATGTTGAATATAGATCCATCGGAACTCAATCCGCCAGTTCCTTTAAAGAAACAGAAGTTTTATCAGATTCTGTACGTTCAAGTTATCTTCGCCATCGTTGTCGGTATTTTGCTTGGCCACTTTTATCCTTCGGTGGGCGAGAGCCTCAAGCCTTTGGGGGATGCCTTTATCAAATTGGTTAAAATGATTATCGCGCCGGTGATTTTTCTGACCGTCGTCACCGGTATCGCGGGCATGAGTAATCTGGGTAGGCTGGGGCGTGTGGTTGGTAAAGCGATGGCTTATTTCCTCACTTTTTCCACGCTGGCGCTGGTTATTGGTTTGATCGTGGCCAATCTGTTTCAACCCGGCCGAGGCTTGAATATCAATCCGGCCACGCTGGCCGCTAAAGATGTCTCGAAAGTATCCGAATTTGTGGAAAAAACCCACGACATGAGTGTAGTCGGCTTTTTAATGGATATTATTCCCACCACCGTGATGAGCCCGCTTACCGAAGGCAATATTCTGCAAGTGCTGTTTGTTTCGGTGTTGTTCGGTATTTCGCTGGCGGCAGTTGGTGATAAAGCCCGCCCGGTGGTTAACCTATTTCATGAATTGTCGGCACCTGTGTTTAAAATGGTTGCCATTCTCATGAAAGCGGCGCCTATCGGTGCGTTTGGTGCGATGGCGTTTACTATTGGGAAATACGGTATTCATTCATTCGGCAATCTGGTGTATCTGATACTGACCTTCTATGTCACTTCTTTACTGTTTGTGTTGGTGGTGTTGGGTGCAGTAGCACGTTACAACGGCTTCTCCATCATCAAAATGATCAAATACATCAAAGATGAATTGTGGTTGGTGTTGGGTACTTCTTCTTCCGAAGCCGCGTTGCCGACTTTGATGCATAAGCTGGAAAAAGCCGGTTGCGAGAAATCTGTTGTCGGCTTGGTAGTGCCGACCGGTTATTCCTTCAATCTTGATGGTACCAATATTTATATGACGCTGGCGGCGTTGTTCATCGCGCAGGCTTGTAATATCGAATTAACTTTGTTCCAGGAAATCACCTTGTTGTTGGTAGCCATGCTCAGTTCAAAAGGTGCTGCTGGTGTGACCGGTGCTGGTTTCATTACGCTGGCCGCTACTTTGCAGGTGGTGCCCAGCATTCCGGTGGAAGGAATGGCGTTGATTCTCGGTATTGACCGTTTTATGTCCGAATGCCGTGCGCTGACCAATCTTACCGGCAATGCTTGCGCCACTATTGTGGTAGCACGTTGGGAAAATGCGCTGGATAAAGAAAAACTGGATCAAGCGTTGAGCGGTAAGCTGATTGAAGAAGTAGACGTTCCTCCGGCTCATTAAACCAAAGTGCCATAAAAGCCACCTTCGGGTGGCTTTTTGTTGTCATCAATCAAGCAGCTGATGTCGCGGTAATGTCTTGTCACACAATAAAAAAGAGGGGTGAAGATTGACTATCGCTTTGACAGTAGGCTATAATTCCGCTCTTGTCGGCATGGTGTCGGCAAGTATTCACTCAACAGGACGAGAAAATATGCCTACTATTAACCAATTGGTACGCAAAGGCCGTCAAAAGCCTGTGTACGTAAACAAAGTGCCTGCACTGGAAGCCTGCCCGCAAAAACGCGGCGTGTGCACCCGTGTATACACCACTACTCCGAAAAAACCGAACTCTGCATTGCGTAAAGTATGTAAAGTTCGCCTGACCAACGGTTTTGAAGTGATTTCATACATCGGCGGTGAAGGCCACAACCTGCAAGAGCACAGCGTGGTGCTGATTCGCGGCGGTCGTGTAAAAGACTTGCCGGGTGTGCGTTACCACACCGTTCGCGGTTCTTTGGATACCGCAGGTGTGAAAGACCGTAAACAAGCCCGTTCTAAATACGGTGCGAAACGTCCTAAATAATGCAGGACGCAACACAAGTAATTTA
>CALFOA010000042.1 GCA_937919795.1 uncultured Neisseria sp. | reverse complement strand
GATTTATTTAGGGGGAATGCCTGCCTGAAAGTGTGGAGTGGCTTTTCAGGCAGGCATTGTTTATAAGAAAAGTTAGCAACATTGGAAAGACAATACTACATAAATATCCATAAAGATACCGGGCATTAGATATGAAAAAAAATAGGCCTGTCTGAAAGCCTTATTTGGCTGATTGACAAACATCGGCCACAACCCTACTATTTAAACGCGTTTAAAATGATTTTTTGATTGTTATTAACGGTTTATCACAAGCGTATAAAAGCATTGAACAGCTTGCAAATGTCGCAAAAGAATAGGAAAAGGATGAAAAATGGCTGATTGGTTAGAAAGAATGCGGGAAGCGATTCCCAACGGCGCCAGCGTGATGTGCGACTGGTTTGCCGAAAGTGCGCAAAATGCGGTGATCAAAGCCGCCGACGGGCGCGAGTTTATCGATTTTGCCGGCGGCATCGGTGTGTTGAATACCGGCCACCGCCATCCGAAAGTAATCGCAGCGGTGGAAGCGCAGTTGCAGAAGTTCAGCCACACCGCGTTTCAAATCGTGCCGTATCACAGCTACATTGAATTGGCCGAGCGTATCAACGGTTTGGTGCCGATTTCCGGTAAAGTGAAAAGCCAGTTTTTCTCCAGCGGCGCCGAAGCGGTGGAAAATGCGGTGAAAATCGCCCGCGCGGCGACCAAGCGCAACGGCGTGATTGCGTTTGGCGGCGCGTTCCACGGCCGCACCATGATGACGCTGGCGCTCACCGGCAAGGTGTTGCCGTACCAAGCCGATTTCGGCGCGATGCCGGCGGGGGTGTACCACGGTCTGTTTCCGGCCAAAACCCAAAACATTAGCGTAGAAGATGCGGTAAAAAGCATCAAACGCATCTTTAAAAGCGACATCGCACCGCAAGATGTGGCGGCAATTATTCTCGAGCCGATACAGGGCGAGGGCGGTTTTAATGTGTGCCCGCCGGAATTGATGCGTGCGGTGCGCGAGATTTGCGACGAACACGGCATTGTGATGATTGCTGATGAAGTACAGGCTGGTTTTGCCCGTACCGGCAAGCTGTTTGCGATGGAACATTACGATGTACAGCCCGACATCATCACCATGGCGAAAAGCTTGGCGGGTGGTTTCGTATTAAGCGGCGTGGCCGGACGCGCCGAATTGATGGATGCACCGCGCAAAGGCGGGCTGGGCGGTACTTATGCCGGTAATCCCTTGGGTATTGCCGCAGCCAATGCGGTGTTGGACGTGATTGCCGAAGAAAAACTGTGCGAACGCTCGCAGGCCTTGGGCGATAAACTAAAGGCCTGTCTGAAAGAATGGAACATCGCGGAAATCAGTGAAATTCGCGGCTTAGGCTCGATGGTGGCCATCGAGTTCGGCGATGACGAAGCGCCCAACAGCGCGTTTGCCGCCAAAGTGCAGCAGGCGGCGATGGCCGATCAGTTGCTGCTGCTCACCTGCGGCGCTCACGGTAATGTCATCCGCTTCCTGTATCCGCTCACCATTGAAGACGAAACCTTTGACAAGGCCTTGGGCAAACTGAAAGCGGCGCTGGAAAAAGCGCGCGGTTAAACGGGAAGAAGTTTGAGATTCCTGAAACGCTAAACTCTTCCGGCAACTTGTTCCCTCTCCCGCTGGCGGGAGAGGGCTAGGGTGAGGGTGGCAGTATCTGC
>CALFOA010000041.1 GCA_937919795.1 uncultured Neisseria sp. | reverse complement strand
CCGATGGTCAATACGGTAATACTCAACACCATGCCGGAGCGCGCTTCGGATAACAGCACTTTTCCAATAATCCTCATCGGTGAAGCACCCATGCTGGTGGCTGCCTCAATAATGCCGCGCGGCACTTCGCGTAAGTTTTGTTCCACCAAGCGGGCAAAATAAAACATGCCGGATACCGATAAAATCAGCGAAGCGGCCACCGGGCCGATGCTTTTGCCGATAATCAGCAAGGTCAACGGCCCCATCGCCACCATCAAAATCACAAACGGAAAGGCACGGATCAGATTAATGACGTTATCCAGAATTTTATTGAGCGTGGGGCTGAAAAACAGCATGTGGTTGCCGGTGGCAAACATACCGATACCCAACAAGGTGCCGAAAAACACCGACACCGGTACGGAAATCCCCAGCATCACCAAGGTTTCCCAGGTGGCTTTGAGAATTTCGCTCTGCATACTCCATAAATTATCAATGGCTTTCGCCCAAGTCAGCTCGCCCATATTAATCCTCCCGTATCAGTTCACGGCCGATTTCGGATTGGGCGTGGATTTGATTGTTGTTCACTTCTACCACTTCCAGCAATTTACCATTGTGCAACAAAGCCGTACGGTCGCACAGACGGCGGATCACGCTCATCTCGTGGGTCACGATTACGATGGTCACATTGAATTTTTTATTAATGTCTTCCAAGCAGGCTAACACACTGCGGGTGGTGGCGGGATCGAGCGCCGAAGTCGGCTCATCCGCCAAAATCACATGCGGGCTGGGCGCCAGTGCTCGAGCAATGCCGACCCGCTGTTTCTGGCCGCCGGATAGTTGCGCCGGATAATGTTGGGCACGATCACTCAGGTGCACAATTTCCAAACATTCGGCCACTCGTTGATCAATTTTCTGTTTGTCCCACCCCGCCACTTCCAGCGGAAAAGCAACATTCTGCGCCACCGTGCGGTTACTCAACAGATTGAATTGCTGAAACACCATGCCGATATTTTGGCGAGCACGGCGCAAATCGGCTGGCGAGAGTGCGGTTAAATCCTGCCCGTCAACAATCACCCGCCCCTGCTCCGGCCGTTCCAACAGGTTAATCAAACGCAATAGCGTGGATTTACCGGCACCCGAGTAGCCCATCAGGCCAAAAATTTCGCCTTGGTGTATGGTCAGACTGGTCGGCTCTACGGCAGTAAACCAGCCTTGATTATCGCGGCTGCGATAGCGCTTGCCCACCTGCTCCAGCACAATCATTGTTAATACTTTCTTCTCTGATAATCACCGCAGTTGCGGCTGAATATAAGGATGCCCGATCGTGTTTACACACAACCGGGCCAAAATATAACAGCTTAAATAAAAACTCTGTACGCTTTAGCTGTATTTTAACGCCCGCAAGCTGTGTCAAATCGGCGCAATTCAATAGCCGATATTAGACGCGAAAATCACGGAATTGTCAACAAACAATGAATGCCTGTCTGAAAAAATTTAGCTTTGCAGAAACTCGCAAGCTGGTTTTCAGACAGGCATTTATTGCTTCGTGGCTAAACTTCAGCGCTTACTTCATCGCATCGGTTAACACCCGTACATTATAGCGGTACATATTGATATAAGTGTTGGCTGGCGCGCCGCTGCTCAAAGCATCGGAATAAAGCTTGCCGCCGATTTTGCTGCCGGTTTCTTGAGCGATTTTATCGACCATGCGGGTGTCTTTGATGTTTTCGGCAAAAATCGCGCGTATGCCCTCTTGTTTGACCTGGCGGATAATCGCCGCCACCTGTTTGGCCGAAGGCTCAGCCTCGCTGCTAACACCTTGCGGCGAAACAAAACGGACGGCATAGCGTTTGCCCATATAGGCAAACGAATCATGACCGGTCAAAACCTTGCGCTTGGCTTGCGGAATAGTATTGAACTGACTGCGGGCATAGCTGTCTAGCTTCACCAATTCGCCGGAATAGGCTTGCAGGCGTTGCAGATAATAATCTTTGTTGGCCGGATCGGCCTTAATCAACGCCACAGCAACATTGGAAGCGTATTTCTGCATCAACACCGGATCAGTCCACACATGCGGATCGTATTCGCCATGGTCGTGATCATGGTCATGCCCGTGATCATGGCCGCCACCCTCAGGCGCCGCCAGCGCTTTGATACCGGCAGTCGCTTCGGCATACGGCACTTTGCTCTGCTTCACCGCGCGCATCATTTCGGCTTTTTCCAAGCCTAAGCCGCTCACCAGCACCAACTTGGCCGCACGGATTTTCTTCACATCAGCGGCGGTCATGTTATAAGCATGGCTGTCTTGATTGGCGCCAACCAAATTGGTTACCGCCACTCGGTCGCCGCCCACTTGCTTGACCACATCACCCAAAATGCTGAAGCTGCTCACTACCTGCAAAGGTGCCGCCGCCACCGCGCCGGAAAACAGCATCAAACCCAAACCGCTCATCCAATATTTGTTCATACAGGCTCCTGATATTGATGGTGTTTGCCGCGGCGCAGCCAACGCAGCACCACGCCGCTCTCCCACCCGAAAATAACCGAAAAAAGATACAACCCGCCGCAAAACAGAATAATCGCGGGCCCCGAAGGAATTTCCACATAATACGAAAACAGCAAACCTGCCGTGCCGCACAATAAGGCGAAACAAACCGCCAGCAGCATCAGGCCGCCTAGGTTTTTCACCCACAGGCGTGCGGTAATCGCCGGCAGCATCATCAAACCCACCGACATCAGCGTACCCAAAGCCTGAAAGCCCGCCACCAGATTCATCACCACCAGCACCAAAAACAGCAGATGCCAAAGTCCGCCTTTGCCGTTTACCGCTTTTAAAAACAGCGGATCAATACTTTCCAGCACCAATGGCCGGTAAATCACCGCCAAAGTCAAAACCGTTACACTGGCGCTGGCCGCCACCAAGCGCAAAGCCGGCAAATCCACCGCCAGCACCGAGCCGAACAATAAGTGCAGTAAATCGATGTTGCTGCCATTGGTACTCACCAAAATCACGCCGATGGCCAAACAAGTGAGGTAAAACGCGGCGAAATTGGCGTCTTCCTTCAAAGTGGTAAAACGGCTGACCAAACCGGCCAGCAAAGCCATCAGCATACCGGCAATAAACCCACCCAAGCTCATCGCAGGCAAGCTCAAGCCGCCTATCATATAACCCACCGCCGCGCCCGGCAGCACGGCATGACCCAACGCATCGCCCACCAAACTCATGCGCCGCATGGTCAGAAACACGCCGACCGGCGCGCCGGAAAAAGCCAGGAACAGCACCGATGCCAGCGCATAGCGCATAAACTCAAACTCGGCAAACGGCGCAATCAAATAATCGTATAAATTCATTTAGTTTCAATATCGGTTTTCAGACAGGCATCATGCCTGTCTGAAAACTTTTTTAATATTTATCTTGATACGCCGCGAACTTAAGCCGCGCACCATTGCGGGCTCTCCACCCGGTGCATCGCCGCTGCTGCCTGCTGCAAATACTCATCGGTGAGCACCGCTTCCGTTTTACCGGCCGCTACTTTTTCCCGCGCAATCAACACCGTATTCGGAAAATACGCCCGCACTTGTTCATAGTCGTGCAACACCGCAATCACCGCCTGCCCGCTCTGATGGCATTGGCGCAATACTTCCAGTAAAGCATAAGTGGTGCCCGCATCCACCGCATTAAACGGCTCGTCCAGCAGCAAAAACTTGGCATTCTGCACCAGCATACGGGCAAACAATACCCGCTGAAACTGGCCGTTCGACAAATGGCCGATTTGCTGCTCGGCATAATCCAGCATCTCCACCCGTGCCAAAGCCGCGCGCACTCGCTCTTTCTGCTTGGCATTCACGCGGCCGAAAAAGCCGATTTCATACCACAAGCCCAAAGCCGCCAGTTCAAACACCGTCATCGGTAGGCTGCGATCGATGTCTGACTGCTGCGGCAAATAAGCAATATCACTTCTGGCGATGCCGTTCCAATTAATCGAACCGGTATCCGCCTGCAACAACCGCATCACCGCCTTTAGCAAAGTTGACTTACCCGCACCGTTAGGGCCAAACACCGCCCACATTTCGCCCTGCTCAAAGCAGATATTTAAATGATGGACAGCCGGTTTACGCTGATAGCTGACGGTTAAATTCGCTACCTCAATATTCATGTAACCGCCCAAAAATAAGCACCCCAAATCAGCGCCAGCACCACCGCTGCCAGCATTAAACGCTGCGGCAAACCGGTTAACAAAATATTCATGATTTATCTAACTTAAATAAGAAAAACGATCAGCCGGCTGTCTAAAATAGCTCCATTCAAAGCCATCGTTTTCCGAAAACAGGAAAACTGCCGATACAATTACGGCAGCTTTTAATAGATAAAATGATACTGTATAACATTCTACTTGTAAACACAGCCGTCACGCCCTTTTGTTTTTCAGACAGGCATTTCCCTTGAGATACCGCAGGCGCACCCCGTATTCTTTTACGCTATAATCAACATCCGTTTAACCTTTATGCACCCGCACCATGACCGAACCCTATCTGCACGAAAAACTCAATCTGGAAACCGCCCGCATCGCCTGGCAGGAATTGCAACCGCATTTCGCCCGCGGTGCCGCCGTATTTGTTGACCCCAGCCTTGATTTGCTCACCGTCGCTCAATGGGTGGCTGATGATAACAGCGCCGAAATCGGCAAACTGATGCAACAGCAACAATTCGGCGTGGTCAGCGAACAGCAGGCGCGTGAATTTTTGCGTAATAACCAGGAAATGTGGGCGCTGGTGATCGCGCCGTGGGTATTGGTACAGCCGATCAGCGACACTCACACTATTCAATAGCTCCATCCGCTATCTCAAAAATGCCTGCCTGAATTATTCAGACAGGCATTCTCAATATCAATACAGTCGTCACAATAAAACAAGCCCGAGAGCTGTCTCTCGGGCTTGTTTTATGCAAACCTACTTATCAACGACGATCTTTATCAGCATCAACTTCGCCTTCGTACGGTTTTTCTTCTGCCTTGATATTTTCATCAACCTGAGAACCACGTGGCGGCATGCTTTGTGGATGATCCATTGATTGCGGCTCGGCCATTCGAGGCTCTTGGCTATTCTCAGTAACCGGCAGTTCTACCACTACTTCGACATCATCAGCTTTACGGATATTGTGGCTGTAATCCTTAGGCGGGCTAGGTTGCTTACCTGCCATGATTTCCAGTACCTGGTCGCGATCGATGGTTTCCCATTCCATCAAAGCCTTACACATGGTTTCCATTTTATCCCGGTTATCTTCCAGAATTTTCTTGGCCACGGCATATTGCTCGTCCAGAATACGGCGCACTTCGGCATCTACGTCTTGCTGGGTTTTTTCCGAAATATGTTGCGAACGGGTAATGCTACGACCCAAGAACACTTCGCCTTCATTTTCGGCATACACCATCACGCCCATTTTGTCGCTCATACCGTAGCGGGTAACCATTTCGCGAGCAATTTGAGTGGCACGCTCGAAGTCGTTAGAAGCACCGGTAGAAATACGGCCGACAAACAAATCTTCCGCAATACGACCACCAAACAGAATCGAGAGCTGGCTCAGCATCTGGTCTTTATACATGCTGATACGGTCACGTTCCGGCAGCTGCCAGGTCAAGCCCAGCGCACGGCCACGCGGCATAATGGTTACTTTGTGCACCGGATCGGTGTATTCCAAGCTTTCCGCCACAATCGCATGGCCGGCTTCATGATAAGCAGTCGCACGTTTTTCGTCTTCGTGCATCACCATAGAGCGACGCTCCGGACCCATGTAGATTTTATCTTTGGCATCTTCAAAGTCGCTTTGATCGACTTTGGTTTTATTGCGGCGACCGGCAAACAAAGCGGCTTCGTTCACCAAGTTGGCCAAGTCAGCACCGGAAAAACCGGGAGTACCACGCGCCAGAGAAGTCAAATCTACCGAAGTATCCAAAGGTACTTTTTTAGCATGAACATTCAAAATTTGTTCGCGACCACGGATATCCGGCAACGGCACCACCACTTGGCGGTCGAAACGGCCGGGACGTTGCAAAGCGGGATCCAGTACATCCGGACGGTTGGTAGCGGCAATCACAATCACGGTTTGGTTGCTCTCGAAACCATCCATCTCCACCAGCAATTGGTTCAAGGTTTGCTCGCGCTCATCGTTACCGCCGCCCAAACCGGCGCCACGTTGACGACCGACCGCATCAATCTCATCAATAAAGATGATGCAAGGTGCGTTTTTCTTGGCCTGCTCGAACATATCGCGTACGCGGCTAGCACCGACGCCGACAAACATTTCCACGAAATCGGAACCGGAAATGCTGAAGAACGGAACACCCGCTTCTCCTGCCACGGCTTTCGCCAGCAGGGTCTTACCGGTTCCCGGAGGGCCGACAAGCAGCACACCTTTCGGGATACGTGCTCCGACCTGGAGATATTTTTTCGGTTCTTTCAGGAAATC
>CALFOA010000040.1 GCA_937919795.1 uncultured Neisseria sp. | reverse complement strand
GAAACCCCTTTCATCAATGTTGTTGCCGGTATCGTTCTTAATCAAGAGGGCGATTACCTGCTCAGTTCGCGCCCGGCCGGTAAGCCGTATGCCGGATACTGGGAGTTTGCTGGTGGTAAAGTGGAAGCGGGTGAAAGCGACTTGGCTGCGCTAAAACGCGAGTTTGAAGAAGAACTCGGTATTGAAATCCACCATGCCACGCCGTGGTTAAGTAAGCTTTACCACTACGAGCACGCTACGGTTTCCTTACGTTTTTTTCGTGTGCAGTCAGAGGATTGGTCTGGTGAGTTGCAGGCCAGAGAAGGGCAAAACTGGTCGTGGCAGAAGGCAGGTGATTTTGATGTTTCGCCGATGTTGCCGGCCAACGGTTCGATTTTGACGGCATTGGCTGTTCCTTGTGAACTAAGCGGCAATCTGAATACCGGTTTTCGTGGTGAAAACCGTATGGGTGAATACCGTGTGGTACCGTTTGTACAAGCCGAACCGCATCATCAGCGTGTGTTGATTACTGAATCGCAGTTGCGTGCCCGCAGTAAACTGCCAAAAGCCGATAGTGTTTGGGTGGCCATCGAAACGCCGGAGCAATTTGATAGGGTGCTGGATGCGGATGTGGTGGTTGCGGCGGTGCATAGCGAAGCGATGGCCGAATGGGTTGTGCAACGACTGGCACAAGGCGTTTCGCAGCCCTTGGTGGTGTTGGCGGACGAACCGTTTTTTAGCCAATATCGAAACCATTGGCAACAGGCAGGGGCGCAGGCAGTGGTTTGGAATAATGAGATAGAAACCGTTTGAGGAAAACGGAAATAATTTGAAATAGAGAGAGAAGGAAGGATTGAATAATCCTTCTTTTTAAAAAGTTATTAGTTTTAAGTTTGATTTAAGTTGAATAAAATCAGGAATTTATTGATATGTATAAACGCCAATTATCGGCTTGTTTGTTGTCTGCGGCTTTATTAACTGCACCATTTTCTGCTTCAGCTAACAATGAAGTTGCCATCGAAACAGCGAAAGAGCCTTTGAAAGTATTGTTCCATGTGAGTGAAAAGGATCGTTTGGATGCGGCTTTGGGCAATACTGAAAACTTGTTGAAATCATTGCAACCGGGCGAGACTGCACAAATTGAGGTAGTGATGAACGGTACCGCACCGGATAGAGCGGATGCCAGCAAACCCGAATTGCAGAGCTTCACTCAATATCTGAAAGCCGCTTATCGTTATGTGATGAGCTTTTTTGGTAGTAGCAACGATCAAAAATTATCGGTATCTACTTTGCAACGTATGCAAAATTTGACTGAGCAAAACCAGGTACGTTTTGTGGTGTGCAAAAACTCGCTGAAAGGCTTGGGAATTGATGAAAACAACATTCCGAAGTTCATCAGCGTGGTACCGGCCGGTGTAACCGAGTTGGCGCGTAAAGAGAATGAAGGCTATGCCTATCTGAAACCGTAATTCGGTTGGTAGAACCACAAAATAAGGGAAAATGCATTGGTTCAAAAACGAAAATGGCTGCTGATCGGCATCGCTTTGTTAATGTTTGCAGCGGTAAAAGTGGTGGCTTTATATTGGTGGACGCAGCACCAACCCGCCATAGAAGCCGTTTCCGCTTGTGATGTGCGCATCGGTTGTACGTTGCCTGATGGCTCTAAGCTGCAATTCAGCACACCACTGAGTGTAAAAAGCCCTTTTGATATCAGGTTGGATAATGCTCCGTCAACGGTTGGGCAAATATCGGTAAGCTTTTCTATGCGCGATATGGATATGGGTTTTAACCGCTATGATTTGAAACCTCAAGCCGATGGAAGTTGGCTGGCCGCGGACGTTCGCCTGCCGCTGTGTACTCAAGCGCGTTATGATTATCTGGCCGATGTCAGGATTGGTGAGAAGACTTATCAGGTCGGCTTCACCGCAGAATAGATTTAATGCCGTGAAATGCCTGTCTGAAAATACTGTGGTTTTCAGACAGGCATTTTACCGATACAATGCAATATTCGATTTACCCTTATATAAAGGAATGGCCATGTTGGGACAAAAACTATTTGAAGAAGTCAGCGCCAAAGTGAGTGAAACCATCGCCAACAGCCCGGCGAAAGACGTTGAAAAAAATGTGAAAGCCATGCTCGGCAGCGCATTTAATCGTATGGATTTGGTCACTCGCGAAGAGTTCGATATTCAGCAGCAGGTTTTGATTAAAACTCGCACCAAACTGGCCGAATTGGAAGAGCGTTTGGCGCTGTTGGAAGCCCAGCTCAATCCGCAGGCAGCCGCGCAAACCCAATCTGCTGCAACATCAGAAACACCGGAAACCGAGGCTTCTGAGCATACTGAATAACTCTTCGGTTTCTCTGAAAAACGGTCACTTTAAAAGAAGTGACCGTTTTTTTTATCTCTATAAAGCCCTGCGCATCGCAACCGCCCGGAAAACATGTTCCGGGGTGACGGTGTGATCGTCTGCCAGATCAGCCAAGGTGCGGGCAACGCGCAAAATGCGGTGGAAACTGCGGGCGGAAAGTGATAATTTTTCCAGCAGCGAGCCCAATGTTTCTTTTGCTTCACTGCTCACGGCGGCGATTTGATCCAAATCGGTTGGCGACAAGCGACTATTGAGTTTGCCTTGCCGCGCATATTGTTTATCTCTGGCCAGCATCACCCGTTGCAATACTTCCATGCTGCTTTCTCCGGCTTTGGCCTGAATCAAATCAGCAGCGGAAAGCGCGGGTACTTCAATCACCAAATCAATGCGGTCGAGTAGCGGCCCTGAGATTTTGTTGCGGTAACGCAGAATGCTGTCGGGCGTACAACGGCAAGGCTTGATTGGATGGCCGTAATAGCCGCAGGGGCAGGGATTCATTGCCGCTACCAATTGAAATTCAGCCGGATACACAGCTTGTCGTGCCGCCCGTGAAATATGGATTTCCCCGCTCTCCAAAGGTTCGCGCAAAGCTTCTAGAACCTTGCGGTCGAATTCAGGCAGCTCGTCCAAAAATAACACGCCTTTGTGCGCCAATGAGATTTCGCCGGGTTTCGGATCTGAGCCTCCCCCCACTAAAGCGACCGAACTGGCGGAATGATGGGGGGACTTGAAGGGGCGTCGGTTGCCTATGTTGTGCGTGTGGTTGGGTAAGAGTGAATAAAGTGTCCATACCGCAATCCGTTCTTCATCGGTGAGTGGCGGTAAAATTGAAGGTAGCCGTTGTGCCAACATTGATTTGCCGGTGCCCGGGGGCCCCATCATCAATAGGCTGTGGCCGCCAGCTGCGGCAATTTCTAATGCCAGCCGCGCGGTATGCTGGCCTTTGATATCACGCATATCGGGTAAATCGGCTGTTTCCGGTAGATTAGCCGCTTCGTTGTCGGCCTCCAAACGGGTGATGGCTTCCACGCCGTTTAAGTGGGCGGCGACCTGCCCGAGGCTGTCGGCACCGTAAACCTCAATACCGTCCATCACTGCGGCCTGTTTGGCATTTTCCTGCGGCAACACAAAAGCCCGCCCGGCCTTCATCCCCTGCCAAGCCATGGCCATCGCACCGCGTATCGGGCGGACAGCTCCTGATAACGCTAATTCACCGGCAAATTCATATCGTGAAAGCTTGTCGGGCAGCACTTGGCCGGATGCGGCTAAAATCCCCAACGCAATCGGTAAATCAAAACGGCCGGACTCCTTGGGTAAATCGGCCGGCGCAAGGTTTACCGTGATTTTGGCGGCCGGAAAATCAAAACCGCTCTGTAAAATCGCCGCGCGTACACGGTCTCGGCTTTCTTTCACTTCGGTATCCGGTAGCCCGACAATATTAAAAGCAGGTAGGCCGTTGGCTAAGTGGGTTTCCACTTCAACCAGCGGGGCACTCATGCCGCATAAGGCGCGACTATTGACCAAAGAAAAAGACATTTAAAGCGTCCGAATGTTTAAACTAAAATAGTTTCTATTCTAACAGTAAGCAAGATAACTTAATAGCATTTCAAACAACAGCAGATTAGTAGTAGCAGGCCTTTAAAATTTGCATTATTGGGATGGATGTGGCGTGGAAAAAAGCAGAAACTTTTACTGCACCAAGGAATTAATTGTTCAGCAGTATAAAGCATTTGATTGAGAGTCGATGTTGGTTCAATGTTTTGATAAATAATGGATATTTTGTTTTTTTTCAGCTATGTTACAGTGCTTGATAAAGCGATGTATCTGATGGCTGTGTAATGGAATGCAAACGATTTGGGCAGCTTGCCGGATAATTTGCTAAAATAAGCTGCTTATCCGTCCCGAACCAACAGGTGAGGGATATTGAATAAAGAATACAGGTATGGTCATGATGAATGAGAACAAACAGTCCGGTAAAGGATTGGCAGGCTTTTTTGTAGGTTTGTTATTGGCGACGGCAGTGATTGCCGGCGTGCTGTTTTTTTTGAACAAAAGCAATAAAGCCGCCATAAAAACCGCTAGTCAGCCGCAGGTTCAGGAAAAAACAGAAATCTTGGTGCCGGGCTCCGGTTCTTCTATTTCCCATCCGGCTGCATCAGAAGCATCTAATATAGCAAACTCGGCTTCTCAGGCATCTGATACGGTCGTAACTGATGATACTGTGGCTAGTGCGCCGACTATAGCGAGTAGTACATCCACTCCTGCAGACCAATTAGCAGGTTCTGATACCGGTACCGCTGCTGTTCCGCCTGAACACACTGGTGTCATTCCTGGTCAAGTTAAAACTGAGCAGCAACTCAGAGCCGAGCAGCTCAAACAACAGCAGATGAAAAGACAGGCCGAAGCGGATCGCTTGGCGAGACAGAAAAAACAGCAGGAAGAAGCGAGAAAGAAACGAGAAGCGCAACAGCGTGAAACCGCCAAGCCTTCTCCCGAACAGATTTTGGATAGCGGTAATGTAGATAAAGCCCGCCAACAGGCCAATAAAGAAAAGGCTGCTCAAGATGCTGAGCGTAAAAGAGCGGAAGCTGCCTTAAGTGGTCGTGCCGGTGCTCAGGGCAACCAATCTACAGACAGCGCAAAAACCAAATCTAGCGGCGGCAAAGTAGTGCTTCAAGTGGGCTCATACGGCAATAAGCAAACAGCAGACGCTCAACGTGCCAAGCTTGCTATGATGGGTGTATCGGCTCGAGTAGTAGAAGGTCAGGTAGAGGGTAAAAGCGTTTATCGTGTGCAAACCGGTGAATTGAGCAGCGATGCGGCAGCTTCCGTGCGCAAAAAACTGCAACAAAATGGTGTGCAGAGTCTGACCCGTTCTGTGCAATAAAACTCATCTGCTCAGTAGCAGGATGAATGACGAATTAAAGGATTAAACATGAAATTGAAAATGCGTTGGATTGCTACCGGTGTAGCGTGTTTGTTGGCTGCAAATGCCCAAGCGGCTTTGGTTGAAGGCCAGGATTATGAAGTGATGGCCAAACCGGTTCCGCAGTTGCAAAAAGATAAAGTGGAAGTGCTGGAATTTTTCGGCTATTTCTGTGTGCATTGTTATCATCTTGATCCGATTTTGCTCAAACACGCCCAATCTTTCCCCGCCGACACTTATCTGCGCACCGAGCATGTGGTGTGGCAGC
>CALFOA010000039.1 GCA_937919795.1 uncultured Neisseria sp. | reverse complement strand
GCTACACCACGGCGCTCGATCAAATGCTCGGCACTTTGTGGCAGGAATTTTTCAGCGGCAGCCGTCTTGCTCTATTGGCCACCGGTGGTTTTGGCCGGGCGGAAGTGTATCCTTTTTCCGATGTCGATTTGGCGATTGTGGCACCCGATACGCTCACCGATCAGGAGCAGGAACAAATCAGCACTTTTGTGCAAACTTTATGGGATATTCAGCTGGCTCCCGCCGTTAAAACCGGTTCGCTGGCCGAATTGTGCCAAAGCGCGCACGACGACCTAACCGCCGACACCGCCTTTATCGAAGCACGCTTTATCTGCGGCAACCATCAACTGGCCGACCAATTTCTTCACCAGCTTTCGCTGCAACGCAATATTGCGCTGTTTATCGAAGGCAAACTGCTGGAAATGCAACAGCGCCATAACAAACAGCAAGGTTCCGGCGCGGTGTTGGAGCCGAATGTGAAAACCTGCCCGGGCGGGCTGCGCGACATCCATACCATGTTGTGGTTGGCCAAAGCGCAGGGCTTGGATGCACATATGCAGGCCTTGATTACCAACCGCGTGCTTACCCGCGCCGAAGCCGGCCATTTGGCCAACAGCCACAAGCAGTTGGCCAAAATCCGCATCGAATTGCACTTAGCCGCCGGCCGCGAAGAAGACCGCTTGGTATTCGATTTGCAAACCAAAGTCGCCGATAACATGGGGTTGCGCGACGACGACAAGCGGCGCAAAAGCGAAAAACTGATGCACCAGCTTTACCGCGCCACCAAAACCGTTAAACAATTCAACGGCATTATCCTGCCGATGTTGCGCGGCCGCGTGTTTTCCATTCTGCCGCGCGTGGTGCACAAGATCGACGACGATTATTATCAGGTCGGCAACCAAATCGCTTCCTACGATAAAGACCTGTTTGCCAAACAGCCCGAACATCTGTTCCGCATTCTGGAAATCGTGCAAAAGAGTAACGGCATCATCACCATCGCCCCGCGCACGCTGCGCAACTGGTGGGAAGCCGCCCGCAAAATCAACCGCCCGTTCTACAACAATCCCGAAAACCGCAAACGCTTTATCGGCTTTTTCAAAGACGGCACCGGCCTCACCCACACCATGCGCTTTCTCAATCTCTACGGCGCACTCGGCCATTACCTGCCCGCCTGGGGCAAAATCGTCGGCCTGTTGCAGCACGATTTATTCCACATCTATCCGGTGGACGACCACATCCTAATGGTGTTGCGCAATATGCGCCGCTTAGCGCTCGACGAACACGCCCACGAGCTGCCGTTTGCTTCCGGCCTGATGCACTCGTTTGAGCCCCAATACGTACTCTATCTGGCAGCAATGTTCCACGACATCGCCAAAGGCCGCGGCGGCGACCACGCCATACAAGGCATCGCCGATGCCCGCCAGTTTGCCGCCGACCATTTTATGAACGAGGAAGACAGCGACCTGCTCGCCTGGCTGGTGGAAGACCACCTGCTGATGTCGCTCACCGCCCAGAAAGAAGACACCCAAAACCCCGACGTAATCAAACGCTTTTGCGAACGGGTGAAAACCCCGCAACGGCTGCGCGCGCTTTACTTATTAACCGTGGCCGACATCCGCGGCACCAACCCCAAAATCTGGAACTCCTGGAAAGCCAGCCTGCTGGAAAACCTGTTCAATTCCGCCAACCGCTATTTTTCCGGCGGCGAGAGCAACCGCGCCGTAATTGCCAGCCAACGCCAGATGAACGCAATGGACGCGCTCACCGATGCCGGCTACGACGCCAAACAACAGCGCCGCTTGTGGCAGGCGCTCGGCCCCGCCTATTTCGTGCGCCATGAAGAAAACGAAATTTTATGGCACCTGCCGCAGCTTATCGACGACGTAGAACTATCCCGCATCGCCATCCGCCGCTACGATGCGCCCAACACGCTGCAAGTGATGGTCTACATGCCCAACACCGACCGCCTGTTCACCCGGCTGTGCCGCATTTTCAGCCACCAAGGGCTGGACATCATGGCCGCACGCGCCTTTGTGACCGAGCACAATTACATTCTCGACACCTTCGTGGTGCAGTTTCCCGCCAACAGCGGCGAGAGTGATTACCGCCGCATCCAACGCTCACTCGAACGCGAGCTGAACGACTTCCTGCAAGGCATTTTCCAAGACGACAACCGTGCCTGCGGCATCCGCAGCCGCCGCGCCCGCCACCTGCCGATTAGCCCCAGCATCAGCATTGTCGGTTACGACGATTCACCCGGCTGGCACACCATGAACATCGTCGCCGTCAACCGCCCTTACCTGTTGGCCGACATCACCGAAATACTTTCCGATTTCAACATCAGCCTGCGCTACGCCAAAATCGCCACCTTAGACGAACGGGTAGAAGACAGCTTTTCGCTGTTCAGCCGCGATTTGGAAAATCCACAAAAACAGCTGGAATTGAAACGGGTATTGTTTGAGCAACTGACTGTTTGAGAATAATGCCTGTCTGAAAGCGTGTTGCACTCTTTTTAGCTTCGCAGAAACTCGCTACACTCGTTTTCAGACAGGCATTCTATCCATTTACCGCTTGACCTTTACCTAGGTTAAGGCTTATCCTTATCTCTCAAATCATTTCCCATCAGGAGAACATCATGCAAACCCTCACCCTCAACATCAGCGGCATGACTTGTGGCGGCTGCGTCAAAAGCGTCACCAAAGTTTTAGAAGCTTTAGACGGCGTAGCCAAAGCCGAAGTAAGCCTAGAAAACGCCAACGCCACCATCACATACGATGCCGATAAAATCCAAGCCGCTGCCTTAATCGAAGCGGTTGAAGATGCCGGTTTTGATGCAACTTCCGTAGAATGAACGCCAATAAACGCATTCTGCCGGTAACACCGTGGTCTGCATCTAACCCGTGGTCTTTGCAACCGAAATCATTAATCGTGCTGTGCTGCTCGCTGGCTTTATTTGGCATCGGCGACGGCATGCTGGTGACTGCCCAACTCGGCTCAACCCCGTGGACAGTGCTGGCGCAAGGCATTGCCCAACAAACCGGCCTAGGCATCGGCATGGTGACTTTTCTGGTTAGCGCCGCGGTATTGGCCTTATGGTTGCCCTTACGCCAGCGGCCGGGCATCGGTACGGTGTTGAACATGGTCATCATTGCCGCCGTATTGGGGCTGTTTGTGCGGGTAGTGACGCCGCCGACCGATTTAATCTGGCGAATCGCGCTGTGCCTCGGCGGTATTGTCACCATCGGCCTCGCCTCATCTTTTTACCTCACCTGCTATCTGGGCGCCGGCCCGCGCGACGGTTTGATGGTGGGTTTATGCCGCATCAGCGGCTGGCGGGTCGGCTTAGTGCGCACGCTGCTGGAAGGCTCGGTCTGCCTGATCGGCTGGCTGCTCGGCGGCGTACTGGGACTAGGTACACTGCTGTTTGCCTTCGGCGTCGGCTGGGTAGTACAAAGCAGTTTGCATTGGTTGGCCAGGCGTTATCCGCAATAGGATAGGCCTGTCTGAAACACTGTATTGTTGCAGACAAAATAAAAAAGCAATCAAGCAATGAAGGCGCGAATTAAGATGGAAAATAAACAAACCAATCCGCAAGTTGATCAATATCTGATTAACGGCTGTATGCGTTGCAAATACGGCGGAACACCTCAATGTAAAGTTCATAACTGGGTTGAAGAATTAAAAATACTCAGGCAGATTGTTTTGGAAACAGGATTGGCGGAAGAAATCAAATGGGGCGTGCCTGTTTACACCCACAAAGGGAAAAATATAGTAACCGTTAATGCCTTAAAAGAATCTGCAAACATCGGATTTTTTAAAGGCGTTTTACTGGCCGACAAACAAAAAATTCTGCAACAACAAGGAAATTTACAATCTGATCGGATTATCAAATTTACGAATAAAGACGATATTGAAAAAATGGAAGATGTTTTGAAATCGTACATTCTTGAGGCGATAGCCATCGAAGAAAGCGGCAAAAAAGTAGAATTTAAGAAAAACCCTGAACCGATCCCCACCGAATTGCTGCAAGCATTTGAACAAAACCCAGCTTTTAAAAAAACCTTTTACAGCCTAACACCGGGGCGGCAACGAGGCTATATTATTTATTTTTCACAAGCCAAACAATCCCAAACAAGAATCAGCCGAATTGAAAAATACAAAGAGTATATTTTGAACGGAATCGGGCTGAATGATAAGCAAGCATAAATAATCAACCAATCAATGCCTGTCTGAAAATAATGAAGTCTTGTAGATGCTAGACAAACATTACCCGAACCGAAACTTGGAAAGACAAAGATGAAACTACATTCAACCAACTACTTTGATACTTTCATCCAAGTAGCCGAAGATACCAAAGCAGAATGCGGCACAAAACCACCCGCAAAAAGCAAAAAAACAGTGGCAGAAATGCAGTACGAACTGATTGCGGAAAATCCTTATCAATATACTTCCGACGATATTTTCTTTCAGGTATTTGCCGAAAGAAACGGCTTAACCGAAGCAGATTACCCCAAAGCCAGAGAAGATTTTTTCTCAAAAGGGCAACCTTGTTTTCGTGCTTCTCCGCTTACCAAAACGTATGGATTCGGCATTCACAGCAATAGCGAAGGGAAAGTTGCCCTCTGTGGAATGGAAACCGAAGAATACGGGCAATTTTTAGCCGATACGAATATCAAAAAAGTAAAAGCCATGAAATCCAGCAAATAAATGAATCAACCGTCGCTAATTTTGTAGGTCGGATACTCGCATCCGACACCCCCGCCGAAACCCCGCCCCTGTCGGATTCAAGAATCCGACCTACCGTTTTTCAGACGGCCTTTATTCCCCCTTAAGGTTTCCCCATGCAGCAAAAAGTCCGTTTCCAAATCGACGGCATGACTTGCCAAGCCTGTGCCAGCCGCATTGAAAAAGTTCTGAATAAAAAAGACTTTATCAGCGAGGCAGGCGTGAATTTTGCCAGCGAAGAAGCGCAGGTAGTGTTTGATGACAGCCGCAGCAGTGTGTCCGATTTAATCGGTATCATCGAAAAAACCGGTTTTCAGGCGGCAGTGAAAACAGACGACATGCCGCCGGCCGAAAGCGACAGCCATATCGGCTGGCGTTTGTGGTTGTTGCTCGCCATCAACGTGCCGTTTTTAATCGGTATGGCGGGGATGCTGATCGGCCGCCACGATTGGATGATGCCCGCCGTGTGGCAGTTGGTGCTGGCGAGCGTGGTGCAGCTGTGGTTGGCGGTTCCGTTTTACAAAAGCGCGTGGGCGAGCATTAAAGGCGGGCTGGCGAATATGGATGTGCTGGTGACCATCGGCACGCTGGCGATTTATCTGTATTCGGTGTTTATGATGTTCCACCACCGCGGCATGGGGCACGACGGCATGGCGCATGTGTATTTTGAAGCGGGCGTGATGGTGGTGGGCTTTGTGAGCTTGGGAAAATTTCTGGAACACCGCGCCAAAAAGTCCAGCCTCAACAGCCTCGGCCTGCTGCTGAAACTCACGCCCCGCCAAGTGAATGTGGAACGCGGCGGCCAATGGCAGAGCGTGCCGCTCGATCAGGTACAAATCGGCGACTTGATTCGCGCCAATCACGGCGAGCGCATTGCCGCCGACGGCGTGGTGGTGCGCGGCAGCGGTTGGGCGGACGAAAGCCATCTCACCGGCGAATCCCAGCCGGAAGCCAAAACCGAACACAGCAAGGTATTGGCGGGCGCGTTGATGACCGACGGCAGCATTGTGTACCGTGCCGAACAGCTCGGCAGCCACACCCTGCTCGGCGACATGATGGCTGCACTTTCCGAAGCGCAGGGCAGCAAAGCGCCGATTGCGCGGGTGGCCGACCAAGCCGCCGCCGTGTTTGTGCCTACCGTGGTTGCCATCGCCGTGCTCACTTTTATTCTTACTTGGCTGCTGAAAGACGACTGGATTCCCGCGCTGATGAACGCCGTGGCGGTATTGGTGATTGCCTGCCCTTGTGCACTTGGCCTGGCCACCCCCGCCGCCATTATGGTGGGCATGGGGCGGGCGGTGAAACACGGCATTTGGTTTAAAGACGCCGCCGCGATGGAAGAAGCCGCGCGGGTCAACGCGGTGGTACTGGATAAAACCGGCACGCTCACCGAAGGCAAGCCCGAAGTGGCGGCGGTGTTATGCCTGTCTGAAACGGCATTAGAAATTCCCTCCCCCCGTGGGGGAGGGTTGGGGAGAGGGCAAACGGTTGATGAAAACGAACTCTACCGCCTCGCTGCCGCAGTCGAACAAAACGCCGCTCACCCGCTGGCGCGCGCGATTGTTCAGACGGCCTTGGCGCGCGGCATCGCCCTGCCCGAAACGCACAACGCCCAAACCGAAGCCGGCGCCGGTATCCACGCGGAAATCGACGGCATCGGCGAAGTGAAAGTCGGCAAACCGGCTTATTGCGGCTTAATCCTGCCCGAACAAACCGATCCGGTGTGGCAAATCGCCAGCATCGTGGCGGTGGCGGTAAACGGCCAAGCCGTCGGCGCATTTGCGCTGGCCGACCGTTTGAAAGCCGACAGCCAAGCCGCCATCAGCCGCTTGAAAGCGCATGGCATTGCGGTGCACATCATGAGCGGCGACCATCAGGGCACGGTGGAATACATTGCCGATCAGCTCGGCATCAGCCACGCGCTCGGCAACATGAGCCCGCGCGACAAAGCCGCCGCCGTGCAACAATTGAAAGACAGCGGCCAAACCGTGGCAATGGTGGGCGACGGCATCAACGACGCCCCCGCGCTCGCCGCCGCCAACGTCAGCTTTGCCATGAAAGACGGCGCCGACGTGGCCGAACACACCGCCTCGGCCACGCTGATGCAGCATTCGGTAAACCAAATGGTCGATGCGCTGCTGATTTCGCGTGCCACTTTGAAAAACATCAAACAAAACCTGTTTTTCGCTTTTTTCTACAATGTGTTGGGCATTCCGCTGGCGGCACTCGGTTTTTTAAGCCCGGTGATTGCCGGCGCGGCGATGGCCTTAAGTTCAATTTCAGTATTAAGCAATGCTTTGCGTTTGAAACGGGTGAAGATTGATTAAATGTTTAGAATGCCTGTCTGAAAATTCTTTCAGACAGGCATTCTTATTGTGCACCAAACTACTTATTTAATCTCACCATACTCAGGCTTTACAGACGAAAGTGGCCATTTTTAAGTTCAGCAACTATATACAGCAAGCAAAAGAACGAGGCGGGAAACAGAATTTCCCAGATCGGAAG
>CALFOA010000038.1 GCA_937919795.1 uncultured Neisseria sp. | reverse complement strand
CGCACGCTGGGCAGCGATGGGCGGCAGCCTGAATTTAGAGCGCTTTGTATGGGATAAGCAGCACGGCATCACCACCAAAGGCAGTGCCAACAGTTTACACATCAGCGAACTGCACAACTTCTACACCCCGCCTGTGCAACACGATATGGTGCTGGCGGCAGACTGGGACATCGCTTACACCCACAACATGAGCGGCTACCTGAATGTGCAGCGCCAAAGCGGCGATATCATCATCGATTACCGCAAACAAGCGCTGGGCTTGAGCGCCTTGTCGTTGCAAACCCGTTTCCAGAACGGCCGCATCGACAACCAAATCAAAGGTACCACCCGCTACGGCAATATCGACGGCAATGTCACCATCAGCCAAAACTTCGGCAACGCCATTACGCAAGCGCCGGTGAACGGTCGTATCCGGCTGAATGCCCCTGATTTGGAGGCGTTTAAAAACCTGATGCCGATCGGCCAGATACTCAAAGGCCGTCTGGTCGGCGAAGCCACCATTGCCGGCCGCGTGGGCGATCCGCAGCTCAACGGCACGCTCAACGGCGACAATCTTTATTACCGTAACCACGCCCAAGGCGTGATTCTGGACAACGGCGTGCTGCGCTCACGCCTGCAAGGCCAGAAGTGGTATATCGATAACCTCACCTTCCATCGCGGCGGTACCGCTACGCTTTCCGGCGAAATCGGCCTGATCGGTTCCTCACCCGATGTCAACGTGAACGCGGTATTCAACAAATACCACATGCTCGATAAACCTAACCGTCGTTTAACCTTAAGCGGCAACGCCAAAATGCTTTACACCGATGCCACCGGCATCACCTTAACCGGCGCGCTGAAAGCCGACGAAGGCCGTTTCGGCTTCCAAGATTCCAGCATGCCCACCCTCAGCGATGACGTGGTGGTCATCGGCGAAGAACCGAAAACCCAAACCGCCACCACCCCCATCAGCCTGAATCTGGCGTTGGATTTGAACGATAACTTCCGTTTCAGCGGCGAAGGTCTCGATGTATTGCTCGGTGGCACCCTCAACATCACCGCTCAGCCGGGGCGCGACGTACAAGGCGTCGGCAGTGTGCGGGTAGTGCGCGGCAAATACAAAGCTTACGGCCAAGATTTGAACATCGATAAAGGCACCATCTCGTTTGTCGGCCCCTTGGATAACCCCAACCTCAACATCCGCGCCACCCGCAACCTGTCGCCGGTGGGTGCCGGGGTGGAAGTATTGGGCAACCTCAACAACCCGCGTGTGAGCTTAGTAGCCGATGAAGCCATGAGCGAAAAAGACAAACTTTCTTGGCTGATTCTCAACCGCGCCAGCAGCGGCAGCGACGGCGATGAAGCCGCCCTTGCCACCGCCGCCAGCGCTTGGCTGGCCGGCAGGGTAAACGACAAAATCGGCCTAGTCGACAACTTCGGCCTCACCAGCCAGCGCACCCGAAACGCCCAAACCGGCGAACTCAATCCCGCCGAACAGGTACTCACCTTCGGCAAACAGCTCACCGGTGAGTTGTATCTGGGCTACGAATACGGCATCAACAGCGCCGACCAGTCGGTGAAACTGATGTATCAACTCACCCGCTCAATACAGGCGATTGGTCGCGTCGGTTCGCAATCGTGGGGCGGTGAAGTGAAGTATATTATTCGTTTTGATTAAGGTGGTTGGCTGATCCGATGTTTTTCAGACAGGCATTTGCAGCGAGAAATGCCTGTCTGAAAAAATGGGGCGATATGCACAACGATGGTTAAATCAAATAAATCAATGCCTGTCTGAAAACGGTTTCAGACAGGCATTTTGATTAACAAGGATCAGATGGTTTGTGATTTTTTTAAGTTACCAGCCTTGTGCCAAACGATCGGCCTCAGCCAACCGCTCGGGCGTACCGACATCCAGCCACAAGCCTTGATGGGCTTCTCCGCTCACTTGTCCGGCATCCATCGCTGCACGCAGCAAAGGGGCGAGTTTGGCGGCTTGGTGCGGCGGGGTATCGGCAAACAGCGCAGGATCGTAAACACCGATGCCGCTAAAGGTCAGCATTTGGCCGCCTTGTCCGCTGCCGCTGTGTACCGTGCTGTTTTCCGCCAGCGCAAAATCGCCATTGGGATTGTGCTCAGGATTGTTCACCAACCACAGGTGTGCCAAGGCGTGTTGTTTGGCCATTTGCGCGGCTGCATGCTCGGCTTGGGCAAAGTCAATGTCGGTCAACACATCGCCATTGATGACCAAGGCATTGTCTTGGTGAGACACTTCTGCACCAAAGCGACCATGTACGGTATCAAATTTGGTCAAGTGTGCATTGGTCGCCAAGTCGCCAGAAGCATTCACGCCCACCACTTCAAACACATTGCGCAAATTGTAATCGTAGATGGCACGTAAAACTTGACGGCCGATGCGGCCATAACCGTTGATAGCGACTTTAATGGTCATTAGAAGCGTCCTTATAAGATTTGAATGATAAAACGCCGGCGATTATACCAAAATCGTCGGCGATTTGCGGCTGATTTACTTAAATTGCCGCAATAAACAATGCCCAAATACACACCAAGCCA
>CALFOA010000037.1 GCA_937919795.1 uncultured Neisseria sp. | reverse complement strand
AACAAGGCTTTAGATTTTCTACCCATTAATTCAATTAAAAATGGGGGTATTACCGAATAATTTATCGCTATGCAAGGATCTGGTTTTGGATACCGTATTGTTCGATGTGGAAAACCGTAAGATCAATTGCACTTATCGCACTTCATTTCCCGAAGAGTTGGAAATCGCATCGTGTCAGTTGCGCTTTATTGCCCGCCACGAGCGCGGCGCACAAATCGAATGGGCAAAGGAACAGAAAGCCGGGCAGAACAAGCAATTTGTTCCAATTCCGCCGTCGTTACAAACCGTTGTACCCAGTTAAATTCATAGTTGGAGCATGATTTATGGCCATTAATAAAATCGCCCGTAAAAGCAGTAAGTTTAAAGTAGTGTTTATGGTGCCCGATTTCTGTTGGCCTCCCCCTCCTGCGCCACCGTCAGTACCACCGATACCTTTCCCGCTGTTTGCTGATTTAGGTGGCGCTAAAACGGTTGCCAAAGACGTTAAGATCAACCGCAAACCCGCATTTGTATTCAAAGCCAGTAAAACCAAAAATACCACCGGCGACGAAGTGGCGCTGCCGGGGCGCAAAGGCGTACTCTCCAGAACCGCTACCAAGCCGGCATGGCCAATCAATCATTCATCCACGGTTAAAATCCGCAAGCGTTATATTGTGCGAGCGGGCGATATGTTTCACATGAATAATAAGTATAAGAAGAAACTGCCGCCCAAGCCCTGTATTTCTTGTAAGGCTGCCGTAGCATCCGGCCGCCCCATCAATCCCATCCACGGCCTCAAATTCCTTACCGACGAAACTGATTTTGCTTTTGACGGCTTAATGCCTTTGGTGTGGAGCCGCAGCTATTATTCCGACCAAGAAGGTACCGGCTGGCTGGGCGAAGGCTGGAGCGTGTCCGGCAGCCAACGGATGATACGCAGCACCGCCGGGCTGGCCTATATCGACGATCAAGGGCGGCTGTTTCCGCTGCCCGAAGTGGATGAAGATGATGAAGAACCGGTATTGTTTGAAAGTGAACAAATCTGGTTCAGCAAAAATGAAGACGGCCATTATCTGATTGCCAGCTTAGACGGTTCAGTTTCCTTACGCTTCGCCCCGCTTAGCGTTACCGATGAAGACCCCACCGGTGAAAACTGTACCGAATTGCCATTGATTGCAGTAGAAGATGCTAACGGCAACCATCAACGCTTTATCTACCACCCACTCACCGGATTGCCGCAATATATTATCGACGGCAACGGCAGGGTGTTTCATCTCCATTTCGGCAACGTCGCCAGTGCCGCCCAAGCCAAAATGCGGCTATTATCGGTATCCTTAATCAACGAACTGCCCGTATACGGCAGAGACGCCCCCAAAGCCGAAGCACTGGTACGCTACGAATACAGCGCCGACGGCGATCTCATCCGCGTCATCGGCCGCGACGGCCAAGTGAAACGCAGCTTCGGCTATCAAAACCATCTGATGATTTCGCACAGCGATGCCGCCGGATTAACTTCTTATTACGAATACAGCCACTACACCCCCACCGGCAAAGTGTTACGCAACTGGACATCGTTGGGCGAAGAATGGCGCTTCAACTACCAGCACGGCTATACCGAAGTCACCGACGTATTGGGCCGCAGCGAGCAATACCATTACGACTACAACAACGAATTAACCAAACAGGTCTTTGCCGACGGCAGCACTAATTTGATGGAGCGCGACCACCTCGGCCGCTTACTCAGCCACACCGACGCGATGGGCAGGATTACCCGCTACCAATACAGCAACGAAGGCCAGGTAGAAACCATCATCCGCCCCGACGGTGCCATCCTGCATTTCGATTACGACGACAGCTACCGTTTAATCCGTAAAACCGATGCCGAAGGCAATGCCGACAGTTACAGCTACGACGAAGCCGGTAATCTGATACTGCATACCGATGCGATGAAGCACACCACCCATTTCGAATACCAAGAAAACGGGCTGTTGAGCAAAGTTACCGACGCAGGCGGCAGCACCACCGAATACCATTACAACGCCAATAACCAGCCCGACACCGTTACCGACTGTTCCGGCTATCAGACTAAACTCGCCTATACGCCGGAAGGCCAATTGGCACGAATCACCGATGCCTTAGGCCAGCAAACCGAATACCACTACGACCTTAACCAAAACCTCACCGTCGCCGTTTACCCCGACGGCAGCAAAGAAAGCTTCCATTACGATGCCGCCGGCCGTCTGAAAAGCCATACCGACGGCGAAGGCCACACCACCGGCTATCAATACGACCAAGACGGTCTGCCGACCCAACGTACCAACGCCTTAGGCCACACCTTCGGCTACCATTACGATAAAGCCCGCCGCCTTATCGGTCTCACCAACGAAAACGGCGCCCGCTACCGCTTCGCCTACGACGCGCTCGACCGGCTGATTGCCGAAAGCGGCTTCGACCACAAACTCACCGCCTACCATTACAACGCCGGTAACGAACTTACCCAGCAAAGCGAATACGGTGACGATGCCGCCGTTGCCGCCAAACTGATGGCGCAACTGAGCGGCCAGCCACAAC
>CALFOA010000036.1 GCA_937919795.1 uncultured Neisseria sp. | reverse complement strand
CACTACTTCCAAGGCTCTGCTTTTTTAACTTTCTTATGAACGAAGCTAATTTATCTTCAATCTGATTTTGGTTTAGATCATCATAATTGGCGTTGTTATATGCGGTTTTAGATTTGTCATGCTGGAATGGACAGCCCGGAAGATGTTTAGTGTTATCAATTGCACTCAAGAAAGCTCGGTGGCTCTTTGCTTTAGGTGTAAATTTCAGCGCTGCATTTTTGCATTTAGGGCAGAACATATTCCCGTCATACTTCCCTAGTCCATTCGTTTCATAATACTCAGCAATCACCTCAAATTTTTCGTTATCATTGATTGGGGGGAAATAAAATTCATCATACGTTACTTTGGACATCGCGCCTCTCCTTTGTCATATAAATATGAAAAATTCATTTTACATCAAAATCATTCATCTTCAATTAATTAAAGGCAGTTCATTAAGTCTCGTTGAATAGCAGGGGCTAAGTATGCTCCGACACATTTCCCATTGGGTGCCCAGCACTTCGGAAGCAAGAAAAATGCTGCTGCGGCCAAACCTTTCTTGTATGCGATCCACCGCGCCCATAATCGGTCGCTCCGCCTCCGGCTCGCACCACAGGGAGAACTGGTTGCATACCGGTTCAATGCCCGCCAGCTCGACACCGCACTTTTTGTATTCGTAACCGGCTCGGTAAATTTGCCTTAGTAAAGCTTGCGCGGCATTGTTCAATGCGATGGTATCGCTTGACGGGTGAATGGCCGTTTGCCGGTGCCCGTAATACTGCGGTGCATTTTCTTTGAAGCGGTTGGTCAGGATGTATACGCTCAGGATATGGGCTTGCGTTTTTTCTTTACGCAAAGCGGCGGCGGCAGAGGAAACATGATGGGTGACAGCCGCTTGCAAGTCTTCCAATTCAGTGACCGATTGCCCGAAGCTGCGGCTGCGGACAAGTTGCTTTTTTTGGGGTATATCCAGCTGCAAAACATCACAGGGAATGCCCTGAAGTTCGCGCTGTACCCGTTCAATGGTGACGCCGTAGCGCCGCCTGATTGTCGCGGAATCGGCAAGCATGAAGTCTAATGCGGTCTGAATACCTTGGGTGTTCAACTTTTCGGCAGTACGTCTGCCGATGCCCCATATTTCAGAGACCGGCTCGCTGGCGAGGGCACGGCGCTGGACTTTTACCGACCAGTCCGGCCACACAACCACCCCGCCAAAATGGTCGGGGTAGCGCTTGGCCAAGTGGTTGCAGAACTTGGCCAAAGTCTTAGTAGGGGCGATGCCGACGCAGGTCGGAATACCTACCCATTGCATAACCCGCGCCTTAATGGCGCGCCCATGCTCGGCCAAGTTATTCATGCCGGTCATGTCGGCAAAACACTCGTCGATGGAATAGACTTCGATTGCCGGAACGAGTGAAGCAATGGTCATCATCATTCGGCGCGAAAAGTCCGCATACAGCTCATAGTTTGAACTGAATACTTGCAACCGGCCCTGTTTCTCTAAGTGGCGCACCTGAAAATACGGAACACCCATTTTAATGCCGAGCGTCTTGGCTTCCGACGTGCGGGCAACAACACAACCGTCATTGTTGGATAAAACAACGATGGCCGTGGTTTTTAAATCCGGTCTGAAAACCCGTTCGCAGGAACAATAGAAACTGTTGCCATCGATAAGCGCATACATATTAAGGTTTCCGCGTGCTTTTAATGATGTGCAGCACCACACCGACAATAGACCAGGTATCACCGTCGGCAGGGATGAAATCGGGGAAGCCACCGGCGGCATTTTCAGAGCGTAACTCAATGGGTTTACCGTCAATTTTATGAAGCCGCTTAATGGTGAACTCGTTGCCGAGGTCGGCCATTACAATATCGCGGTGCCGCGGTGTTACAGAGCGGTCGATAATCAGCAGGTCATCCACATCGATGCCCGCATCAAGCATGGACTGTCCGCCCGAGCGGACGGCAAAGGTGGCGGCGGGGTTGATAATGAGAAATGAATTGAAGTCGATAAAATCTTCGACATACTGCTCCGCCGGTGAGGGGAAGCCTGCCGGAATTTTTTCACCGGCGATGGGTATGGAAAGACTGGAGAATGATTCCGGAAAAAGCAATGCGCCCGGCGGCAGCGAGCCTGCCGGGTTTTGCGTGAGAATGACCGCGTGCTCGATTAAAGCATCGACGGCGGGAACCAGTGATTCGGGGATACGCTTTACCACGGTTTTGCCGCTTTTCGATTTACGGCCAGCACCGGGGCGGCGACCGCCATAAGAAGGCTTGGAGGTGGTCATGATAAGTAAACTTGATTTTGTAACAAAATCAAGTTTACTTTAAGAGATGATTTGGGGGAATAGGTGAAATCAGTCGGCAGAGCTATCTGGCTGATTTTTTGATTTATGTTTTCGCATGACGAGTTTGACAAGAGAGGTGCTGCATCCGGCCAGTTTGGCCGTTTCCTCTATCGTGTGGTGGGCACGTAGTTTGACAATCAGGTCATGCTGTTTCTGATTGGGAGATCGGCCTTTATAACGGCCTTCAGCCTGGGCGAGTTTGATCCCTTCTTGTTGCCGCGCCCGGCGCTGGTGGTAGTCGTCGTGCGCCATCTGAAGGGCTATTTTCAAAAGCATTTCCTGAACGCTATCGACGACGATTTTGGCAATATCCGAATCTGTTCGGATTTGTCCAAGGTCGATGATGCCCGGAATAGATAGGAACGCGCCTTTTTCTTTGATCCGGCGCACCAATTTTTCCGCTTCCGGTAATGGCAGCCGGGTGATCCGGTCGATATGCTCGGCCACAATCACATCGCCGGGCTGCAAGTCGGCAATCAGTTTTTCCAGCACCGGGCGGTCAGCTCTGACGCCAGAAGCTTTTTCGCGATACACACCGGCAATATAATAGCCTTCCGCTTTAACTCTCTCGATTAAAGCATCTTGGCGCTCAAGGCTTTGTTGTTCGGTGCTTACGCGCTGGTATATGCGGGCGGCTTTTAACATGATTTATTTAGCACTGTTATAACGAATCAGTTGCATAAACTCCTCTCCTAAAGACAAGAATATCCATAGGGAAATAGCTAATACGATTGCTAAAGTAGCAGCATTTATCATTGTCAAAAAGGGAGTGTCGGTATGATAGTGATAAATTTGCTTGGGCGGCTTCGGTACATTTTCTATTTTAACAACCACTCCTAAAGCATCTTTATGATTCATTTCCTGAATACCCCAGATACCATTTTTTAGAGAGTCTTTAAGCTTATCATCAGCGTTTGGCGGTAGTTCTACAACTAATTTCATCCCAAATTTTTGGCCATGTTTAAAAACATGCGCAACTTCCTGTCTTTCTCTATTAGACAATTCATAATATCTTTTGCCTATTAAATTTCTAACATTTAGCGGATCCATCTTTAACCTTCCTGTTTTGGTCAGTATGGGTATATTCTAATTGACCAATAAAAATCCAGCAAGCATTTTTGGATAAATTAATAAAACTGGATTTAAATTAACCAATGATAAATTATCCATCCTAATTGACCAGTTTGGCGTAAAAGTGGCCGTCGGATGAAATGCCGACGGCCACGCATGAAAAATTATCCGGTACCCAGGTCACCGCTCCATATCAGGGGAGTCATGGGTCTGCCCCATTTCTCTTTCTTTTATTTGCGCCAACTGGCTGCCATACAGGTTAATTTTAGCCTGTATTTGCTCGGCAGGGGATAGGTCTTTAATCACTTCTTCACCGGCTTTGATAACCAGTTTCTGTGTGACTGTAAGCGAATGGGCTTTTTCATTTAAAGCAGTTTGAATGTCATTCAACTGCCGGGTATTGCGGTGCAGCTCGTAATCGATGGCGGTGCCGGGCAATTGGTCAACATGGATACGGTCGTCAAAAACTAAGCCGTCACGGTTGTAGACTCTGAAATGGTCGGCCTTGCCGGATAAATAAACGGTGTCGGCATTTTTCGGCAGCATATCCACGACTAAATCGTGGTGAGCCTTATCCGTATAACGGGGCATTTCTCCCAACGCCTTCATTTGTTCGTAGCGTTCAATAGTACTTTGCCAGCTTACTTCAGCCGGAGTGGTTTGGATGTATACCGCTGTTTCATATCCGTGGCTGCGCATCTGGTCTAGGGTTTTCAGTGGCACTTCGGTGGTGCGGAAAGTACCTTCGACGCTGATATTGTAGCCTTCAGACAATGCTTTGGAAATCACACGCTCGGTCATTTCACCAGAAAAGGCGGCGGTATGCTTGGGGGCATCCTTCCCGTATTTAGCTTGAATTTCGTCAAAATCTGGGTGGTAGCGGCGGAACTCGTCGCCGTTGATAACCAGTAGGTTTCGATTAAGCTCGGTTCTGATTTTTTGAACCAAATTTGTTTTACCGGCACCGGGCTGTCCACCCAGAACAAAACCTTTGGGAAAAGAAGAAGGACGGACTTGTGCTTCTGACACTAGACCGTCCCAAATCATTTCAAATGCAGCATCTTCCTGCTTTGTCATATTTACGCTGCTACCTCAACGCTCGGTTTAGGCAATGCTGAATATTTTTGATGCAGAGCATTACATTCATCTGCAATCGTTTGAAAATCAATATCTTCAGGCAGAGAGTCATAAAGGAAGCCGCGGATTTCCACAATTCTATTTTGATCTGCGGTACGCTTGTCCGTGCGCGGGGTCTTGCGGGCAATCAAGGCCTGCACGGAAGCGACACGCTCAATCAATGCGTCTTTCTGCATAAGAGTGCACATAACAAGTTCCTTTTTATGAAAATTTATACTTTTAAGTATATCATATTCAGCGTATGCTGAAGTTCTATTTTGTAAAGAGGTCGTAATGGATGCCATTGATAAATCAGAAAAAACGATAAGCAAAGCAGAAAGACAGGTAGATGCTATTTTTGCACTTGAAGGATTTTTCCCGGATGACTTGGCCGTGCAACTTCGGCACGCTCGTGCAGAAGGAAAAATCATTTCTGGTGCCCTTGGAAAAGAGTTATTAGACTATGCAGAGAAACATCAATCTTTAGATGGTTTTGCCGAATCCCGAGTATGGCTTAAATAGTGGGATGAAATGACAAAAGCCTCCGCCGCCGCACAAATCAGTGTGCAGCGGCGGGGCTTTATTAACACAAAAAGGGATTGATGACTTGAAGTCCGGCAGCGGCAAACGGTGATGTATCGCGCGTTGCAACTGCAAAGTCATGTACACTGGCAATGGCGGCGATATAGCCGTCAGCGGCGGCAACCACATAACCGGCTGTCCGTGCTTTTGCTCGGACTTGGGCGTATGCAGCAGCGGCTTCAATGGTGAAATCTAAAATACGCCCTTCAAACAAAGGTAGAACGGCCTGCTCCAACCGCTCAGTCAGCAATTGCTTTTTTCTACCATCGGGCAGGATGGCAATACCGTAACGCAGTTCTGCTACTGTGATCGCTGACAAGTACAGCGTTTCAATGGGCTGTCTATCCAACCATGCAATTACGGATGCCTGTGGTTGTGGCCGCAACGGTTCGGAGATCACATTGGTGTCGATCAGAATCATCAGAGGTTAATCTCCGGTTCAGATTTTCTTTCAATATCGAGATTCACCCCACCTACCTCGCGACCGATACCGGATAAAAGTGAACCGAGGTGGACACGTTGCGGTGGATTTGCCACTTGATCCAAAATCAGCCGGACTTCCGCCTCAGTACTGCGTCCAGCAGCCAATGCACGAGCCTTGAGGGCGCGGTGGGTTTCATCTGACAGGTTTCTGATGGTAATAGAAGGCATGGTGTACTCCTTTTTCGGTATCTGTTACGGTAATGCTATCATTATTTTAAAATGATAGCAAAAGCGCAGTCTGTCGGAACCATTCGCCGTTTATAAAAGAAAAAAGCCCCGCCGCCACACAAATCATTGTGCAGCGGCGGGGCTTTCTTTAGCAAGGCAAATGGTATTGTTAGGGGTGTATGGCGTATTTGAGTTCGCGAATCACCGCGTCCAATATTTCAATGGTTTCGGCATCCATCGTTCTCAAACCATAATCAAATGTTCGCAGAATGGCTGTCCGCTGCTCAAGAGTTAAGGTAACGATATATTGCTGCGGATCACTAATATCATAGAGGGTCATATAACTTATCCTTTTTGTTAAGCTGCATGACGTAAAGTCATTGGTTCAGACTGCCAGTTCGCTCGAATAAGCGCCGCCATTGGTGGTGGCGATACCGAATTGCCGCACATCCGCACCTGGGCGGTTTTGGTAAGCGGTTTACCTGTGTGGTCTCTATCAAAAATGTAGTCGTCTGGAAACCCCTGAGCCTTATACAACTCTTTGGGCAATAACATCCGCAGTGTGATGTCTACAATGTAGTATGGTTCTTGATTGATATAAACCGTCACCAGAGCCAAGCGGTCTTTGGTGGTCAAAGTATCCATCGGAGCCGTTAAATCTCGGGCATCGCCGTTGCCATAATAATTGACCATAAACGCGGCCACCTTCAGCGCACGTTCTTCTGCGGTACCTAATTCACAAACGGCCAATGAGGTTTTACCACCGCCCCCGTCTGTCATGACGGTACCCATCGGTGCAGCAATATCTGAACCGGTGCTCGCGCCGAATTGACGAATCAGACAAGCGGATACCAATTGTTGCTGGCTTCCGGTATTGGTAATCGTGGTTATGGGATGAGTAGCGGCGTTACCGGGCACGGTATTGAAACCACCGTTAGCCTGCATCAAATACGCAGAAGCAACAGCGTGGCCACCACAGCCAGAAGCGGTGATAGTACCGAGCGCATCGGTAATGTCCCGACTGCCGATACCGCGCCGCTTGGTGTGGCCACTACCTTCACCATGAGCCGCGTTAATCAGAATGGCTGCAACATTGCTGTGTCTCCCATTACCTTTCGCGTAGGGAGCAACTATCGGTTGGGCGATCGCAAAGCTGCCGCCTTTGGGAAAAGCGGTAATAGTGCGTAACGGTTGGGCAGCATCGTGAACCGGTTCAGAGCCGTTGTAATGGGCAATCGGCACGATAAAGGGTTTGGGGTTGTTCACGACAAACTTACTGATTCCTTTGGCAATCCGCCGCATGGTGGCGTCGGCCAATGGTCGCTCACGATTGAAAATCGATTTACCCGGCACAGACCAATCAATACACTCGGCGGCGGAACGCCACTTTTTCTGCCCCTTAGCAGGGTTTTTAAAGTGTGTCGGTTCCGGCCAAACAATAGGCTGCCCGTCACAACGCGCCACCATAAACAGACGTTTACGGGTGGTGGGTGCACCATAGTCAGCGGCCACCAAAATACGCCACTCAACTACATAACCCAGCTTTTCCAGTTCACGCACAAACTTACGCCACCGTTCGCCCGCGTGTTTGGTATCCGGTACCAGAAATTGCTGTTGAACCGGCACCCGTTCGCCGGGAGCGGCAACGGTTTTATCCAGCTTGATGACTCGACCGGTAGCTTTGTCGCGTTTGGCCACCAAACGACCCCAACGAGTTATCTGTTCGACGTTCTCTAACGTAATCACATCGGGTCGCACCTGTGCCGCCCAGCGCTTACCCGACCAGCTCAATGAACGAGTCGCATTGTCCCGCGGCTGACCGCCTGCGGCTTGGCTGTGATGGGTGCAGTCCGGGCTGAGATGTAAAAGGCCAACGGGGCGACCGCGGCAGGCGAGATACGGATCAACTTCGTAAACGTCGGTCTGATAATGAATCGTTTGGGGATGGTTGACGGTGTGCATTGAGATAGCCTGCTCGTCATGGTTGACCGCAAAATCAACATACAGACCGGTCGCTTGCTCGATGGCACAGCTCGCACCGCCGCCACCGGCAAACAGATCACCGATTTGTTTGTGTCGTAAGTCTAATGAGTATTGAGGGGTTAGCATTAAGAATCTCCTGTGCGTGAACACTTACATCGCAGAACAACGACCAAGACTGTTCGCGTGTGAGGGTTTTCGTTATTGGGTTAATTTTTTTAGAAACTGGTTAGAGGCTTCCATCGACTTGCAATGTTCTATCAACAGCTCAACGGTTTTAACGACTTCACCAATTTCGAACTCAGGGGAATCAGGCATAATTTCAACGTCTACTAAAAGTGTGTGGATACGATGTATACCGGTTTCCCATCGATCTTTGCGTACTATTTTTCCATCCCCACGAAACTCATAGTCGTCAGGATTCTTGCCGCGATATTCGGGCATGATGAAGTCTTCAAGAGTTACTTTTCGTTCAAGGCTCATTTGTTTATCCATTTCTCAAAAGTTAATTAAAATCTAGTGTTTGTTGGTCGGCTTCGGATTCGGGCGCATCTGGCAAGGTCAGGCGGTCAAGAGCCGTCTGGTAGAAATTCATACGCGCAAGCATTTGTGTTTGTTCTGGCAGGCCGTGTATCAGGTTTTCCATGCCAACCTCCAAAAATTGCTGAAGCTTCTGATCATAGTCACTCAAGCCCGAAACCCTCTGTCCATAAAGCTCTTTTACCGCCTGAAAGCTTTCTGATTTATCCACTTCCTATTTCTCCAGCAAAATGCCCCGCTTTGCGAGAAAGCGGGGCGCAGAGTTATCAATCTAAATTTATTTCCTGATTCACATTGAGCGAATTATTTCTGTTGTTCGCGAGGATATTCTGTGGCCTTCTTTACACCTTGGATGTATTGTTGAAGGTCGCCATAGGTGAAATTTTGGGGGGATGGTCCAACAGTGGGAGACTGGTTGGCTTGGGGGGCAGATGGTTGAATAGATTCAATTGCATCAACTTTTCGTTGAAGGTTATCGATTTTCTCATGTAATACTCTCAAATGCCTTTGTGTGGCCTCACCATAATTGCTTATGGTTTGATTTGTAAAAATCAAAGTAAGGGATAACAATGCCAGAACGATGGAGTTACATATCCTCCACCACATGGTTCTTTTTATAAAGGTATCAAAATCGTATTTACTCATGAAACTCTCCATTAAAGGCTGATTGCCTGTTGTGCCGTTCTTTGTTCATGCAGACTGGCGAATGAGGGGTTTAACTCAATACCGATCCACCGCCGCCCTAAACGGTTGGCCGTTTCAGCGACGGTACCGCTGCCGGAAAAAGGATCCAGCACCAAGTCGCCGGGTCGGGAACCGGCTAAAATGCACGGCTCAATTAACTTTGGCGGGAATGCGGCCAAATGGTCGTGTCGGGTGGCAACGGTAGAAACCGGCCACACACTGCGCTTATTCCGTAGTGGTTGCGCTGTCGTATGCTCGCGGTCGCCGCGATGCTGGGTCATACTTTGGCCGGGATTAGCTTTATGGGTATATTTGCCAGTCGTGCGGCAGAAATCATTTTGCCTATCAGCACCGGGGCGGTGGTAGCTGTCGGAAGGTTCGCGGATCGCTTCGTGGTCGAAGTGATAGCGGCCGTTTTTTGAAAGCAGAAAAAGATATTCATGGGAGCGGACGCAGCGGTCTGTTACCGACTCCGGCATGGGATTGGTTTTGTGCCAGATGATGTCTTGGCGCAGATACCAACCGTCGGCCTGCAATGAACCGCCCCGGGTTTCTCGGAGACCTAACTTTCTGAGAGAATATCCGAATGAAAAATACTTACTCACCTGAAATCCGTCAACGAGCGGTTCGTCTTTATCAAGAACAGCGCAGTGAATATCCAACTCAATGGGCGGCTATGGTGTCCATTGCCAGCAAGTTTGGCTGCACACCAGAGACACTGCGCACTTGGATTAAGAAGTTTGAGGCCGATTTGGCTGATAACGGTGCTGCTGCAAATCAAGCTCAAATCATCAAGCAGCAGGAGCGACAAATCAAAGAGCTGCAACGCGCCAATGAAATTCTGCGCAAAGCTGCTGCTTTTTTCGCCCAGGCGGAGCTCGACCGCAAATAAGAGATCTGTTGGATTTTATCCATCAGCACAAAACAGTGTATGGGGTCGAGTCGATTTGCCGAGTATTGCCGATTGCGCCATCCACTTATTATCGACATGCACAAAGATTGAAACAGCCCGAATTGCGATCTAAGAGATGTGTGTCAGATGAAGGTTTATTGAGTCAAATACAAACTGTTTGGCAAGACAGTTTGCAGGTTTATGGTTACCGTAAAGTATGGCGCCAATTGCAACGTGAAGGTGTTCAAGTTGCTCGCTGTACGGTTGCCAGATTAATGCGCCAACACAGCATACAAGGGGTTTGGCGGGGTAAAGGCAAACGTACTACCGTTTATGACCCAGAGCTGCAACGGGCTGATGATTTGGTGAATCGGCAATTTACTGCCAGCCGTCCGAATCAATTGTGGGTAGCCGATTTCACCTATGTGTCTACCCATCAAGGTTTTGTCTATACCGCTTTCATCATTGATGTGTTTGCTCGGCGTATTGTTGGTTGGAAGGTGGCCAAACGAATGGATACTGACTTGGTGATGGATGCATTGGAACAGGCTTTGCATGCTAGAAACAAGCCCAAAC
>CALFOA010000035.1 GCA_937919795.1 uncultured Neisseria sp. | reverse complement strand
CAAAAACCGTTTGAAATGATTTAAATGAGCGTCCAAGATTTGGGGGGCAGTTCATCATTTTCAGACAGGCATTTTGTTTATTTCAGCGTGTTATTCTTGCGGCAGTCCTTCCGGATTGGCCAACCATTCGGCGGCTTGGCCGTCGCTGTAAAACTCTTGTTTCCAAATCGGTACTTCGGCTTTCACGGTATCGATGATAAAACGGCAGGCGGCAAAGGCGGCGTCGCGGTGGCCGGCGGTAACGCCCACCCAAACCGCCATATCGCCCACTTCCAAGCGGCCGTAGCGGTGTACGCAAACTGCGTCTTCAATCGCAAACTGTTGTTTGGCGGCAGCGATGACCGCTTCGCCTTGTTTGCGGGCAAGCTCTTCATAGGTGCTGTATACCAGATAATCGACGCGTTGGCCGTCGTTTTGGCGGCGCACCCAGCCTTCAAACGAAGTAAAGGCGCCGCATTGTTCGTTGTCGAGCAGCGACTGGCGCAATTGGGCGGCATCGATGGCTTGTTCGGTGATGTCAAACACGGTTCAACCTCCGGCAATGGGGGGGATAAAGGCCACAATATCCTGATCGGCGAGCGCGGTGTTCCACGGGCAGAAGTTGTGGTTGATCGCAGCACGCAGACGGCTTTGCGGCAGGGTGAAAGCATGGCGTTCGGCCAGCAGGGCATACAGCGCGGCGGCATCGAGAGGGGCATCGAGCACGATTTCTTCCTGCTCTTTGCCCGCCTGTTCGCGCAGGGCGGCGAAGTAGAGTACGGTGAGTTTAACGGTTGAACTCATGTTTGCCTCCGGATTTGTGTAGCAACTCAATATCGGTGATGCGGATGTCGTGGCTGAGCGCTTTGGTCATATCGTATACCGTTAATGCGGCCACCGAAACGGCGCTCAAAGCTTCCATTTCCACCCCGGTTTTGTGGCTCACCGCCACTTCGGCGCGGATTTCCAGGCTATGGTCTTCATCGTGGTAATCGAAATACAGTTTGCAGCGTTCCAACATCATCGGATGGCACAAAGGAATCATCTGCGCGGTGTTTTTGGCGGCCATGATGCCGGCCAGTCGGGCGACTTCGGTAATCGTGCCTTTAGCGGTTTGGCCGTGGCTTGCTTGAATGGCGGCGTAAACATCGGCGGGAAATAGCACGCGGCCGCCGGCAACAGCTATGCGGCGGGTGGTTTCTTTATCGCCGACATCCACCATATTGCTGCGGCCTTGTTGGTCTAAATGGCTGAGTGACATTGTTGCTCCCACTCGGTTAATGCCCGTTGAAAGTCTTCGGGCGTGTTGAAATTGGTGAACGCTTGCCAGCTTGCCGGCATGGTCACGCTTTGCTGTATTTCTTTGTCCAGAAAACGCATCACCCGCCGGTTGCCTGCGGCGAGCGATTCGCTCAAGCGATCGGCCAAAGCGGTGGACCAGTGTGCCAACAGCGGATGGTTGCGCACATGGCCTTCGGCATCGGCCGCATCAGCCAGCGCCACCCAGCCGTGTTGCCAAGCGGTGCTGTGTTCGGCGGTTTTCAGACAGGCAATCAGTTGCGGCGGCGTAATCAGGGTGTCGCAAGACATCACATAAATGCCGTCGAATCCTTCCGCTTGTGCTTGTTGCAGCGTGGGTAGAATGGCGCTGAGCGCGCCTTCGCGCCCGTCCAGCGCATCATCCAAATAGCGTGCGCCTTCGGTGTTTGGGTAACGGCAGTCGGCCGCGGCCAGCCACACCGGGCGGTCGGGCAGCGCGGCGGCGACATGGCGCTCAATCAGGCTTTGGCCGCGGCATTCCAGCAGCGGTTTCGGGCTGCCCATGCGGCGGCTGAGCCCGCCGCATAAAATCAGCAGCGGCTCGGCGGGTACGTTGCTCAACTGGCAGACCAGGTGTTGAACACGCGGGTAAAACCGCAGGCGTTGATGCGCGGATCAAGCTGCGGGGCGATGATTTTGCTCCACGCGGTGCGGCAGGCGCCGGTGGAACCGGGCAGGCAGAACACCAAGGTGCGGTTGGAAATACCGGCAATCGCACGCGATTGGATGGTGGACATGCCGATTTCTTCGTAAGAAATGGCGCGGAACAGTTCACCGAAGCCGGGAATATCGCGGTCGAACAACACGCTGACTGCATCGGGGGTGACGTCGCGCGGGAACATGCCGGTGCCGCCGGTAATCAGCACCACCTCAATCGCCGGATCGGCAATCGCGGTGGCGACGCGGGCGCGGATGTCGTACAGCTCGTCGCGGCACAAATCGCGCGAGGCCAAATGGTGCTCGCCTTCGACCACCGCTTGCGCGAGGTAGTCGCCGCTGCCGTCTTCGCGGCTGTTGCGGGTGTCGGTAACGGTGAGGATGTGGATGTTGAGCGGACGGAAATCCGGGGCTTTGGACATGGGTTTAACCTCCAATCATGGACAGATCGCGGATCAGTCCGACTTTTTTCTGATGCAGGAAATGGTGTTCGGGTTTTTCGGCAATCACGCTGTGCAGGTATTGCAGCAGGCCTTCGCGGTCGCCCTGCGCCAAATAGGGACGCAGATTGTAGGCGATGCCGCCGAATAAGCATAAGTGCATATTGCCTTGTGCACTCACCCGCAGGCGGTTGCAGCTGTTGCAGAAATCTTTGCTGTATGGTGCGATAAAGCCGATGCTGCCGGCAAAATCGGGGTGACGGTATTCGCGGGCGGGGCCGGCGTAGGCTTCGCGCGGCAGCAGCTGCCAGCCTTGAGCCAGCAACTCGTTTTCAATTACGGCGGCAGACAAATGCTGTTGCTTGAAATAGCTGAGGTTGTTGCCGGTTTGCATTAATTCGATAAAACGCAGGGTAACCGGTCGCTCGCGCACAAAACGCATGGCATCGGGGACGGTACGGTCGGCATAACGACCCAGCAGCAGGGTATTGATTTTTACCGCGGAAAAACCGCTTTCTAAGATGCCGTCGATGGCGCGGATGATGTTGTGGTATTCGCGTTTGCCGGTGATTTCAAAGAAAGTATCAGCGTTGAAGCTGTCGATGCTGATGTTGAGTTTGTCCAAACCGGCGGCGCGGTAGGCGGGAAACAGCTTGGCGAGTTTGAAGGCGTTGGTGGTCAGCGCCAGATGTTCGATACCTGATTGTGCATTGCAAATCGCGATGATGTCGGCCAAATCGCGGCGCAAAGTCGGCTCGCCGCCGGTGATGCGGATTTTGCGGGTACCGGCTTGGGCGAACACTGCCGCCAGCGTTTCGATTTCAGACAGGCTTAATTCATCGGGCTTGGCTTTACCTTGATAGCCGTCGGGCAGGCAGTAGCTGCAACGGTAATTGCACAAATCGGTTACCGACAAACGCAGATAGCTGAGCCGTCGGCCGAACGGGTCGGTTAATAGCGGGGAACGGTTCATAGGAAGGCCTCGCTAAACGGTTGCACGGTGACGGTGCTGCCGACGGGCAGCGAGCCTTGTTCGGCAGACAACACCAGATAAGCGTTGGCGCGGCTGACGCCCCATACGCGGTGCGAATCCTGCGCACCGGCAGGCTCGGCCAGCCAGTTGCCGGCTTCGTCGCGGTAGAGGATGGCGCGCTGCATATCGGCGCGGCCGGGTGATTTTTTTACGGCTTGGGCGAGGGTGGCGGCAAAGCGCAATGGAACGGGTGGTTCGGCGGCTCCGGCCAGCGACCACAAGGCGGCTTTCAGGAAAAAATCGAAACCGGCAAAACCGGATACCGGATTGCCCGGCAGGCCGAAATACCAGCTTTCAGACAGGCTTCCGAATACAAAAGGTTTGCCTGGTTTCATCGCCACTTTGTAATGATGGATGGTGCCGATGCGGCTGACTGCGTCGCGCAGATAATCGTAATCGCCCACCGATACGCCGCCGGAAGTGATCACCACATCGGCTTGTGCGGCGGCTTCGACCAGCAGAGACTCAACACCGACCAAGTTGTCCGGTGCTTGCCCCAAATCAAGGGTTTCAATCGGCAGATGAGACAAACGCGCCAACAATGTGTGGCGGTTGCTGTCGTAAATCTGTTCGAGCGAGGTAAGCGGCGTGCCCGGTTCGCGTAATTCGTCGCCGGTGGATAAAACCGCTACTTTGATTTTGCGGAACACCGGCACTTCGGCAACGCCCAGCGCGGCCAGCAACATAATATCTGCATCGCGCAGGATGCGGCCGGCGGTGAGCACGGTATTGCCCGCCGCCACTTCTTCGCCCGCGCGGCGGATATTGCTGCCCTCGGTGGTGGCTTCGGTAACGGTAAGCTCGTTGTCGTTGCGTTCGGTGTTTTCCTGAATCACCACACTGCGGCAAGCGGCGGGCACCACCGCGCCGGTCATGATGCGGATGCAGCCGTCGGCCGGGATTTCGCCGTCAAAGGCGCGGCCGGCCGCAGATTCGCCGACGATGCGCCAACGGCTGCCGGCAGCAGCGGCCTCGGGCAGCGCGTAGCCGTCCATGGCGGAAATGTCGCTGGCGGGAATATTGATGGCGGCATCGATGTCTTGCGCCAATACGCGGCCAATCGCCTGCGCCACCGCCACATTTTCGCGCTCAGGCAGGCGGCGCTTGGCGACCAGGGTGTCGGCAATCAGCTGTTGCAGTTCGGTAACGGAGATCAGCGCCATAAGGCCTCCTTTTTTGGGGCTGCATTTTTCAGACAGGCATGGGCGTGATCCGATTAAATGTAGCAAATGGGTGTGTGGGTGTTGTTGTGTTTAGTTATTTGATTATATCAATGCGGTTTAAGCGCATATTGCAGACATTATAGGGATGCGGCAGAGGGCGTGCAATGCTGCCAAAGCACGGCGGTAAGGGTAGAAAGTAGCAAATCGGGCTAGTTCTTTTGGCGGATGGGTGGGGTGTTATAGCGTAGTGATTATAGAAAACAAGCAAATGCCTGTCTGAATACTCGTAAGCTCGTTTTAGCTGTGTAGAAACTCACTTCGTTCATTTTCAGACAGGCATTTCCTGATTCTGGTAACAAAAAACGCTTAATCAAACAAATCGCGCAATTTATCGGTAAACGATTTATCGCGTGCTTTGCCACTGGAGCGAGATTCGCCGGAAATACGCTCGAATTCTTCCAGTAATTCTTTCTGGCGGTCGGTGAGATTTACCGGAGTTTCCACCAAAACGTGGCAATACAAATCGCCGGTGGCGCTGGAACGCAGTGATTTGATGCCTTTACCTTTCACGCGCATACGGCGGCCGGTTTGGGTTTCTTTCGGAATGGTGAGTTTAACTTTGCCTTCCAAAGTCGGTACTTCCACTTCGCCGCCCAATGCGGCGGTGGCGAAGCTGATGGGCAGTTCGCAATGCAAATCCAAGCCGTTGCGCTCGAAGGTTTTGTGTGCTTTTACGTGTACCACTACATACAAATCGCCGCTGGGCGCGCCGTGTTGGCCGGGTTCGCCTTCGCCGGAGAGGCGGATGCGTTGGCCGTCGTCGATGCCGGCAGGGATGTTGACTTCCACGGTTTTGGTGGTTTTTACCCGGCCTTCGCCGCGGCAGGAAGTACACGGATCTTTAATCTGCTTGCCGCTGCCGTGGCAGGTCGGGCAGGTTTGCTGCAATTGGAAAATGGCTTGGCGCACGTGGATGGTGCCGGAGCCGCCGCAAGTGCCGCAAGTGCTGACCGAGGTGCCGGGTTTTGCACCGGAGCCGTGGCAGATATCACATTCTTTATAAGTAGGAATGGTGATGCGTTTTTTCAGACCGGCCGCCGCTTCTTCCAGCGTAATTTCCACCGCATACTGCAAATCGGCGCCCTGATAACTCTGTTGGCGACCGCCACCGCCGGCGGCACCGCCAAACATCTGGCTGAAAATATCGCTGAAATCGAAGCCGGCACCACCGCCGAAACCGCCGCCAAAGCCGCCACCCATATTCGGATCGACACCGGCGTGGCCGTATTGGTCGTAAGCGGCTTTTTTCTGCGGGTCGGAAAGAATGGCGTAGGCGTTTTGAATTTCTTTAAACTTTTCCACCGCTTCCTCGTTATCGGGATTGCGGTCGGGATGATATTTCATCGCCAGCTTGCGGAAGGCTTTTTTA
>CALFOA010000034.1 GCA_937919795.1 uncultured Neisseria sp. | reverse complement strand
TACGAGATCATCAAGTGTGACTGGAGTTCAGACGTGTGCTCTTCCGATCTGGTTAATAGCCATTTGGGCTGGTTTGTTGTAATAATGTGTAACAGCTTTTATGTGAGTAATAAAAAACCGATTTCCTGTTATAGGAAATCGGTTTTTGTTTGCCGGGTAATCAGGGCACAATCACGGTAAAGATATAAGCGGCAAGGTTCACCAATAGCACGATGCCGTAGAGCATATTGGTGCGCCCTTGGTTGAGCGCCAGCATTACGGTGAAGGCCGATAAGCCGAGTAATACCATGGATTTGATGTCTAAGCCCAGAATCAGGTCGATATCGTACATTAGACACACCAGTACCACAGAAGGGATGGTTAAGCCGATACTGGCTAAGGCTGAGCCCAGAGACAGATTGAGACTGGTTTGGAAACGGTTGCGGCGGGCGGCTTTCAAAGCGGCTAGACCTTCAGGCAACAGTACCACCGCTGCGATGATCACACCGACTAGGGTTTTGGGTGCGCCGATTTGAACAACGATGCCTTCAATGGCCGGAGACAAGGCCTTGGCCAACAGCACCACGATGCCTAAGCAAACCACCAGAATTCCTAAGCTGGTGAGTGCTACTTTGGTGCTCGGCGGCTCAGCATGATGATGTTCGTCGTCGTCATCGGCGAGGAAGTAGTCGCGATGGCGTACGGTTTGTACCATCATAAACGAGCCGTATAGTACTAGAGAAGCGGCGGCAACGAATATCATTTGTGCCGTACTGTAGGTGGGGCCGTCGGTGCTGGTGGTGAAGTTGGGCAATACTAAGGTCAGCACCAGAATGGCCACCAGTGTAATCAGTGCGGTACTGGCGGATTTCTGGCCGAAAAACTGCTCGCGGTGTTTCCAGCCGCCTATCATCAAACAAATACCGAGAATACCGTTCAATATCAGCATAATGGCGGCAAAGATGGTGTCGCGCGCCAGATAGGCGGCATTGTCGCCGCCAGCCACCATCAGGGCGACAATCAGTGCCACTTCAATCACGGTGATCGCCAAGGCCAGTACGATGGAACCGAACGGTTCGCCGACTTTGTGTGCCACCACTTCGGCGGGGTAACGCCGCCAGTACGCTGCCGATTAACAGCAGGCCGCCGCCGATTTCCAGCCAAGCGTTGTCTTTGATGCCGATGAAATATAATACCCAAGCTAAAATAGGTACGAGTATCGACCAAATGGGTAGTGGGGAGTGGGAGTGAGAAGCCATAAGTGAATAAAGCCCTTCTTTGATGTATGGAGATGATGTGGGAGAGCCGTATCAGGGGGATTATTTTTCTCTGCCGAAGGCAGATTGAGTTCTTTGCAAAATATTTTGAAACTGCTTGGACTTAACTTGCGGAGCTAAGGATGTCGTGGTTGTACTTGGCAGGCTTAAAATTTTTGTAAAGGCCTCAGATAGCAGTGTCTGATCGGTGGCTCACGGTGTGGTGTGAAAACGAGCCTTATCTGGTAATAAACAGGTTCGGTCATTTATGACTGTCTGAAAAAAAACAGGTTTTATCCGAAACAGCCTGTTTGGGCTACAAGATTACGGAGCGGGGTGTATTATAAAGAAAATTAATCGAAAAATCATTATATTGTAAGAAAAATATTGAAAGCACAACCGGTATTCCGAAGGGAGAATACCGGTTGTGCTTTCTTATGCGGCAGTAGGTTGAAAGCTAAGCTGCCAACAAACTTAGTCTTCGCTCGGCACTGGAGCGGCTTTGGCGCGCACATCGCCCGATTTTTCTTTGTGTTTCAGCACGGCTCTGTCCAATTTATCCATCAGCGTATCGACGGCGGCATACATTTCTGATTCTACGCTCTCGACGTGCAAATCTTTGCCGGCCAAGTGGACATCGGCTTCCGCTTTGTGTTGCAGTTTTTCTACCGAAAGGGTGACAGTCACGTTAATCAGGTTGTCGGCATGGCGGTTGATGCGAGCCAGCTTGCTTTCCACATGGTTTCTGATTGCTTCGGTGATGTCGAAGTTCAAGCCGTTGATTTTTAAATTCATAATAAAACTCCTTACGGTGGGTAAAACGGTTGCTCGCCGGGCGAACAACCCAAATGCTGTGTGGGAAATCACATTTTTCGCAGGTGGGCGGCGGGGATATCCAGCGCATCGCGGTATTTGGCAACGGTGCGGCGGGAGATATCAATTCCCTGCTGTTTTAATAATTGGCACAAGGCTTCATCGGAATAGGGCTTTTGTTTGTTTTCTTCCTGAACCAGTTGCTGCAACATAGCTTTAACCGCGCTTTGGCTGGTGCCTTCCTGATTTTCGTCGGCGGAAACGGCTTGTGTGAAGAAATAGCGTAACGCAAACAAACCGCGCGGGCAAGCCAAATATTTGTTGTTCACGGCACGTGAAACGGTGCTTTCAGCAATATCAAGCGCTTGCGCAGCATCTTTAAGCAGCATCGGGGTGAGACCGATTTCGCCGAACACGAAAAAGTCTTCTTGTCGCTCGACGATGTATTCGGCCAGCCGCAAAACCGTGCTTTTGCGCAGCGCTAAACTGTCGATTTTTTGGCGCGCTTCCTGAATTTTTTCTTTCCAGGCGTCGTCCACTTCTTCCACTTCGGCCAGCGCTTCGCTTAATTCTTCGTTGACACGAATCTGCGGCCAGGCGGCTTCGTTGCTGACCACCGTCCAGCCGCCTTTTTCATCAGGTTTTACCCAAACATCCGGCTCAATATAGGAAGTCGGCTCTCTGCCGGCAAAGCCGTAGGCAGGATAGGGGTTTAGCCCGCCAATCAGTTGCAGCGCTGCTTCGATGGTGCGGAGGTCGTATTCGGGCAGGTATTTTTTCAGGCGTACGGCGTTTTGTTGCATGCTGCGGCCGAGATCATCCATGTGGCCGTGCACGATTTTGGCGGCACACAGGCGCTCGGGAGAAGAGGGCAGCCGTTGTAGTTGCAGAAACAGCGATTCGGAGAGGTTGGCGGCGGCGACGCCGGGTGGATCGAACAATTGTAGGGCATCGAGTGCCTGCTGCATATCGTCTTCGTCCAGCATCCATTCCAGCGGGGTGTGGTCGATGATTTCAGACAGGCTTTCGGTGAGGTAGCCCTGTTCGTCGAGAAAATCAATCAGGATGTGTACGCGCGCAGCTTCCACTTCGCTGAGCGGATGTTCGCAGACTTGTTTGTGCAGATAGCTGGGGAAGTCTTCTTCTTCGGCGATGGTCGCCCACACGTCTTCGGCTTCGTCGCCGTTGATTTGGCGGCTGCTGGAAACGGCGGCCGATAGGCGCGGTTGTTCGACGAAGCTTTCGGCAGGTTCGCTGCGTTCGAGCAAGGGATTGTCTTGCAGCCAGTCGTCGACTTCGCGGTCGAGCTCGATGCCAGACATGTGCAGAATCCGCAGCGACTGGCGCATGGCCTGGTTAAGCTGCTGCGTCTGCTTGAGTTTGAGGTGGAAAGATGGGCCGCTCATAATGTGTTTGTAATGGAGTAAATGTATATTGTTGTTTTATTTTATAAGCTTGCCTTGGCAAGCCTTAATAATCGAAATTTTCGCCCAAGTAAACGGCGCGTACTTCTTCATTGTTCACTAGCTCTTCCGGGGTGCCGGTGGCCAGTACCCGGCCGTCGTTGATGATGAAGCCACGGTCGCAAATACGCAGGGTTTCGCGCACGTTGTGGTCGGTAATCAATACGCCGATGCCGCGCGCTTTTAAAAATTCGATGATTTTTTGAATATCGATCACTGCAATCGGGTCGACACCGGCAAACGGTTCGTCCAGCAGGATAAAGCGCGGTTGCATCGCTAACACACGGGCGATCTCAACCCGGCGCCGTTCGCCGCCGGAAAGAGAAGGTGCCGGGCTCTCGCGCAATCGTTCAATGTTTAAATCGGCCAACAGTTTGCTTAATTCGGCATCAATCTGTTTTTTGTCTTTCAGCCGGATTTCCAGAATCGAGCGGATATTCTGCTCCACCGTCATCTTGCGGAAAATCGAGGCTTCTTGCGGCAGATAGCCCAAACCCAAACGGGCGCGTTCGTGGATGGGCATGTGGCGCAACTCGCTGCCATCCAGCAGAATACTGCCGGTATCGGCGGCAATCAGGCCAACGATCATGTAAAAACTGGTGGTTTTACCGGCGCCGTTGGGGCCGAGCAGGCCAACCACTTCGCCGGTACGGATGTCTAGCGAAAAATCTTTCACCACTTGGCGTTTTTTGAAGCTTTTCTGCAGATTTTTGACCACCAGACTGCCGGTAGAAGGATTGGCAGCAGTTTGGGGTTGTGTGGTTTGGGTAATAGTTGCCATTGTAATATTTTTTCGCAGACGGTTAAATGATTGGATGAAATGTTCAGATGCCTGTCTGAAAAGGTGAAGCTTTTTTCAGACAGGCATATCGGTGTTATTTGTTGGGTTGAATCACTACGTTCACACGGCGCCCGGTTTTGCTGGTGGCGTTTTTATTGCCGCTTACGGTATAGACTTCGGTGCGGGTGTTGTAGGTGATGACGTTGCCGGAAGCCATGTCGCCGCCGCGGGTGATTTTGGCGTTGCCGGTGAGTACGACAACACCGGTGGCGGAAGAGTATTCAACCTGATTGGCTTGGCCGTCTACCTTGCCGTTCTTTTCAAGCTGTTGGCCGAATTTAACCGGGTTGCCGCGGGCATTCATGTGCTGCTGGCCGCTTTTATCTTTGGAAACGGCGACTGTGCCAGCTTGGATGTACATGGAGCCTTGTTTCACAATCACATTACCGCTAAAGGTGGTGTTTTGGTTTTTCTGATCAAGTGAGCCTTGGTCGGCTTCAATCTGAATCGGCTGGTTGCGGTCGCTTTCCAGGGCAAAGGCGGCGCTGCTGGCGGCGAACATCAGGGCGGCGGCCAACAGCGATTTACGGTTGTTTCGGATCATAGATGATTGCTTTCACACGGGAGGGCAGATTGAGTAAGCCCTGTTCTTCGTTATAAGTGAGGCCGTTGGCGCTGCCGGTGGATTGGCCGTATTGGAAATCGACCTTGGCATCGGTTTGGGCATTGCGGGTTTGGGTATCAACCACGATGTGGTTGGTTTTTAGTACACCGGCGGGGCGGTCGGCTTCGGCCGCTTTGGTCATCACCACGTCTTTTTCAAACTGGATTTTGCGGGTTTCGGTATTGTAGTGCGCATTTTCGCTTACTACTTGGTAAAGTTGTCGACCTTCTTTGAAAATCTTTAATTCGGGCGACTGAAACTCGATTTCGTCTTTATTCGGTAATTGCCAGGCTTTGCTGGCGGTTAGGTTGTCGCTTAACGCGCCTTGTGCGTCGTAACGCTTACCGGCGATGCCTTCCATCTCGTATTTCGGCTCGTTGGGATTAAGCACCGTTTCTTCTACCGTCACTTCGCTGATGCGGTCGAGCCAAGCGCTCAAGCCGCCGAGGGCGATTGCAAGCACCAGCGGAAACAACCAGCCGGCGCGCCATTTTTTCGTCATTTCAAATACTCGTTTAAAGCAGTCTGCAAAGTGCCTTGCGACCGCATAATCAGTTCACACAATTCGCGCACCGCGCCTTGCCCGGCCGAGCGGCGGGTAACATAGGCGGCGTGTTGCAAAGTGAATTCGTTGGCTTCGGGTACCGCCACCGGCAGCCCGCAGCGTATCATCACCGGCAAATCGACCACGTCGTCGCCGATAAAAGCGCATTCGTGCTCTTCGACACCGGCGGCCGCCCGCAGTTCAGCATAAGCGGCTTTTTTGTCGTGTATGCCTTTGTAGTAGTAGCCTATGCCCAGCTGTTTCACCCGTATGCCCACCGACGGCGCGTCGCGGCCGGTGATGATGGCGGTTTGCACGCCGCTGTTTTGCAGCATTTTGATGCCGTGGCCGTCGAGGGTGTGGAAGGCTTTGATTTCTTCGCCGTTGTCGCGGATATAGATGCGGCCGTCGGTGAGTACGCCGTCTACATCCATGATTAACAATTTGATGCGCTCGGCACGTTGTTGCAGGGTTAAAGCAGTATTCATAGGGTTTCCGGTATTTTTAGGCAATACGCGCGTTAAGTAAATCCAGCATGGTTACCACGCCGCTGAGACGGCCTTCATCGTCGGTAACCAATAGGCTGCTGATGTGGCGGTCTTCCATTTGTTTGAGCGCTTCGGTGGCCAGTTTGTCGACGGCGATGGTTTGCGGATTGGGGTGCATCACCTCGCCCACCGTCATGCCGGTTACCTTATCATATTTTTCAAACACCCGGCGTAAGTCACCGTCGGTAAAGATGCCTTGCAGTCGCTGGTGTGGGTCGACCACAATCAAAATGCCCAAGCCTTTCTGGCTCATGATTAAAATGCCGTCGCGAATCGAAATATCGGCTTGTGCCAGCGGCAGGGCTTCGTCTTTACGCATGATGTCGCCCACCCGCAGCAGCAGGCGTTTGCCCAAGCTGCCGGCCGGATGGCTTAAGGCGAAATCATCGGGGGTAAACGAGCGGGCTTTTAACAACACAATCGCCAAGGCATCGCCTACCGCCAGCGTAGCGGTGGTGCTGGAAGTCGGCGCCAAGCCCAATGGGCAGGCTTCGCGCGATACCGCCACTTTAATATGGATATCGGCAGTACGCGCGAGGGTGGAAGTAGGGCGCGCGGTAAGGGAAATAAGGGTGATTTTCTTGCGTTTCAAGGCCGGCAGCAGCGTGAGGATTTCATCGCTCTCACCGGAATGGGAAATCGCGATCACCACATCGCCGTCTACAATCATACCCAAATCACCGTGCGCGGCTTCTGCAGGATGGACAAAAAACGCCGGGGTGCCGGTAGAAGCAAGGGTGGCGGCGATTTTGCGGCTGATGTGGCCGGACTTGCCGACCCCGGTTACCACCACGCGACCTTTGCAGCTCAACAGTGCCTCGGCGGCTTGGACGAAATGTGTATCCAATGAGGCAGCCGCTTCATTTAAGCAGTCCGCTTCCGTATGCAGCACCTCGCGCGCCCAATCTAGATATTGCTCGTGTTGTTCCATAAGCTTTCCATAATGTTAAGGCATGATTTCGTCAATCGCGCCGATTGCCGCTTAGGGGTGTTCAAAAAGCCGCTTTCGGGTTAGCATAAAGCCATTACCCATTTTAATAAAAAGAGAGATGCTCAATATGACTATTCTATCGGACGTTAAAGCCCTCGGACAACAAATTTGGTTGGATAACTTATCCCGCTCGCTGATTCAAAGCGGTGAATTGGCGCAAATGCTGCAACAAGGCGTGTGCGGCGTGACCTCTAACCCCGCGATTTTTCAGAAAGCTTTTGCCGGCGATGCTTTGTATGCCGACGAAGTCAGCCGCTTGAAACAACAGGATTTAAGCCCCAAACAGCGTTACGAGACACTGGCGATTGCCGACGTACAGGCCGCATGCGACGTATGCCTGTCTGAACACCAATCCAGCGGCGGCAAAACCGGCTTTGTGAGCTTGGAAGTGGCGCCCGATTTGGCCAAAGATGCCGCCGGCACCATCGCCGAAGCCAAGCGCCTGCATCAAGCCATCAACCGCCCCAATGTGATGATTAAAGTGCCGGCTACCGACGCAGGCGTCGAAGCCTTGCAAGAACTGGTGAGCGCCGGCATCAGCGTGAACCTCACCCTGTTGTTCTCACGCGCGCAAACCCTCAAAGCCTACGCCGCCTATCAAAAAGGCATCGCCGCACGTTTGGCTGCCGGTGGCAAAGTCGACAACATCCATGTGGTCGCCAGCTTCTTTATTTCCCGTGTCGATAACGCGCTGGATGCCACCCTGCCCGAAGCGCTGCAAGGTAAACTCGCCATTGCGCTGGCCAAAGCCGCTTACCGCGATTGGGAAAACTACTTCGGCAGCGCAGACTTCCAAGGCTTAGAAGCACAAGGCGCCAACCGCGTGCAATTGCTGTGGGCTTCCACCGGCGTGAAAAATCCCGCCTATCCCGATACCTTGTATGTAGACAGCTTAATCGGCCCGGCCACCGTCAACACCGTACCCGATGCCACGCTGAAAGCTTTTATCGACCACGGCAAAGCCGCGCCGACGCTCACCGAAGGTATCGACCAAGCACTGGCTCAGTTGGATGAAGCCGCCAAACTCGGCATCGACCTTGAAGCTCTCGCCCAACGTTTGCAGGAAGACGGTTTGAAACAGTTTGAAGACGCGTTTGCCAAACTGCTGGAGCCATTGGCTTGAGTTGATTAGGAGCTTTTAAATGCCTGTCTGAAAAAGTTTTTTCAGACAGGCATTTATTTAATGTAATCACGAGGAAGAAGGCTTGGGAGTATGGAAAAATCGACTTATCTTTTACTTAATGTCTTTTTGTTAATCTTTTGGCTATTACTGGCCTTGCTTTCCCCATCCTACTTAACCGCTGTTCAGCAACAGCATATAAAAACAGCTGATGTGTCTTTGCATCATGTTCGCGGCAAACGATCGGGTGTTGCTTTTGTAGATGAAGGAAAAGAATATTTCGCGTTCTGTCGCAGCTTGATCAGCCGGCGCGGTGAGGATTTTTGCGAAGAGAAATTTCCCCTTACCGCCATAGAGCTTGAGGCGGATCGGGTTTTAGATGGTTTGTACCATAATTCAGAAAATATTTTAATTATCAAACGTATAACATGGGCGGATAAACACGGCGTGCTTAAGGAGTTTCAAATTAATGAATCGGAGTACGGGCAAGAACTTAAACAATTGAAATATGAACACTATGCT